>JAAYUR010000229.1 GCA_012517645.1 Treponema sp. | reverse complement strand
CCTGTCGAACCTCTTTGTCAAGGACGACCTGTCGGAACCGGCCCGCCGCCACCTGCCGTCCCTGGAAGGAAACCTGGCCCGGTTCCGGGACCTCCTGGACCGGGCGGAGGAGCCCGAGGTCCGGCTGGGCTCACACTGTTTCTCCCCCGGCGACTGCCCCTTCTTCGATCACTGCGCCCGGCTCTGGAAGCTTCCGGACCCCTCGGTCTTCGACATCCCCCGCCTGGCCGCGGAGCGCCGGGACGCCCTGATCGAGCGGGGCATCCTGTCCCTGGAGGACGTGCCTGTGGACACGGAATTGGGGGGACCCGGGGAGCGCTTCCTGAGGCTGTACCGGGCCGGGACGAGGGAGATCGACCTCCCGGGCATCCGGGCCTGGCTTTCGGCCCTCCGGTTCCCGATCCACTTCCTGGATTTCGAGACCGACGCGCCCGCCATCCCGAGGTTTCCGGGCCTCGGTCCCTACGGGAAGATTCCCTTCCAGTTCTCCCTCCACGTCCTTTCCGGAGACGGCCGTCTTGCGGAGGCGCCGGGATTCCTGCACCAGGATCTCGGGGACCCCCGGCCCGGCATCGCCCGGGCCCTCCTGGACCAGATCGGGGACGAGGGCTCCATCGTCGCGTACAACGCGCCCTTCGAGAAGGGCGTGATCCGGGAACTCGCCCTGGCCCTGCCGGACCTGGCCGAGCCCCTGGACCGCCTGACCGGGCGCTTCGCGGACCTTCTGGACGTCTTCCGGAACCACTACTTCGACCCGGCCTTTAAAGGCTCCAATTCCATAAAAAACGTCCTGCCCGTCCTCTGCCCGGACCTGAGCTATTCCAGCCTGGACGTCCGGAACGGACAGGATGCCCAGGCGGCCTGGGCCCGGCTCATCGCGACCGAGGACCCGGAGGAGAAGAGCAGGCTCTCGAAAGCCCTGAAGGAGTACTGCGGGCTCGACACGATGGCCATGGTGAGGATGTATCGATCGCTGAGGGATCTTGCGGATTAGTGGCCCTTGCAGGTTTTCGAAACCAAGCACATCGCCCGCCATGCTCCCGATACTTTTTTACGATTTTTTTTTAAAATCGAAATTTTTTTGTATATTATATGCGATGAAAAAAATCACTCGATCAAATGCTTTTTCAAAATATTTCCTATTTTCCCATTCCCCGAAATTAACAACAGCCCGAGCGACAAATCCACCTTCGTAAGCCCGCGGGAGAAACACCTTAGTCCATACGCGAGCATGATCTTTGACAATTTAGAGAAGGGGAAAGGGGCAGCGTATCCCTATTTCTGTTTTGAAAAAATAGGAGGGGAATTTGGCAATAAGAGTTTATATCAACGGTCTTAATCTCGATACGTGCTTTCACCTGACTAAATGGATGTTCCTTCACCTGGATGAGCATCCGTATGCTTCGAAATATTCGGTCATGTCAAAACAAGAGATATGCAATATTGTGGGGAAAATACTGACAGAAAATCAACATCCAAAGGACAACGGTCAATGGGAAGAAATGATAAAAACATTTCACGACGATCTATTTGCCGCATTGTTAACGCTATTAAAAAAAGACTTCATAGTTAACGATTTCATGAAACTAATCATGAAGCCGGTCTACATCGCTCTTGGTTGCTTCAAAATGATGGATGGCAATTATCTAATCGATGTCGTTGAAATCTGCGAGAACAAAAAGGGTCCCAGGTCCAGGCCGGACGCCATAATGTGTTTGAAAAGGTTTTGGGAAAAGGTTTGGGAAGACAGGGATCGGTGGGATTCCTTCCCTCATGCTCCGGATGATTTATATTCCGTTAATGCCAGTCCGGGGAATGGACTACCGCAGCTCGTTGGAAAATTGGGAGATAGAGTGGTTATAAAAGGACGATTGATGGGTTAACTCGGGAAGAATTGTGTCTCCGAAGCAGATCCAGGAATGCAAGGAGGTTGCATGGCTCAAGAGGAAATGATGATCGATCTTCGGGAAGCGCCGAAACGGGCGCCCCGGGACCCGGAACCGAATCCTCTGGACGACGCGGTGGTCTGGTACGTCGACCGCATGTTCGGGCACGCCGTACCCGGTGAGCGGTTTTTCACCCTCGTCCTGTCCTTGCTGGACGGCGAGGCTTGCCGGGGAATCGCGGAACGCCTCGAGCCCGAGGGAGGGACCTTCTTCAACTGGAAGGATCCGTCCGAATTCGGGCGGGAATTGGGGGAGTGGGTCGATGCCTGGCGCGCCAGATTCCGTAGCCGCTCCCCCCTCTCCACCGGCGACGCGGGCACGCCGAGTCCGGTTCGAGGAGTCTCCACCGACTCCGATCCGGATACTTTGATGAAAGCCCTGTTCTCCGCGTTCATGGCCGCCCATGCCGGCCGCGCCCTGGATAGACCCCTGGAGGCCGTGAAGAATCGGCTGCGGGACATTTTCCGCCTGAACGAGGAGGAACTGGCGATCCTTTGCATCCTGTACGTGATGTCCTGCAAGGATGAGCTCTCGGGCTTCCTGAATTCCCTGCCCGCGTCGGAGTACTATCGCTTCCTGGGAATCGCCCTGGATATCGAAGTCCGCAAGGTCCGGGAGATTCTCTCCTCGGAGAGTCGTCTGCTCAAGCTCGGCTTCGTGTACATCGATTTCGTGCCTCCTCCGTACTTCGGCCTCGGCCCGGAGATGATGAATTTTTTCCGGGATCCCTCGTCCTCCTTCCAGTTCGTCCAGACCTTGAAAAACTTTATCGAGCAGAACGACTGTGCCCGGTACCCCCTGGACACCTATCCGGTGCCTCCCGTGTCCCGGGAGATCCTCAAGAATCTCGTCCGGGCGGACCGGGGCAGCATCCTGATCCACGGGGAGCCCGGAACCGGCAAGACGAGCTTCGTGGCCGCACTCCTGGAGGAGGTGGAGCGCCCGGTCTTCGTGCTGCGCCTGGTGACGGCCCAGGCAGAGAAGGGTCCGAATTACATCCGCCTGCAGATGGCCTCGTACCTTTGCGCCAACGTCGGAGGCGTCTTGGTCGTGGACGAGGCGGACTCAATCCTGAACACGGATTCCTCCAAGTCCGGGGAAGCCTGGGTTTCCAAGGCCTGGCTCACGGAGTTCATGGACACCCATACAGGTCCCGTCGTCTGGATCGCCAACGACATCGACGGCACGCACGATGCCGTGCTCCGCCGGTTCGCCTACAGCCTCCGCTTCCGGGACCAGACCGAATCCCAGCGCAAGCGGCTCTGGCGGACCCTGGTCCGGAAGTACGAGGTGGAGGGACTCATCGGGGAGGGAGCCCTGGACCGCCTGGCCCGGGAGCACCGGGTGAACGCGGGGGGCATCGCCGTCGCTCTCAAGGGCCTGCGGACCTGCATCGAAAAGGCGGAGTCCGTGGTGGACGGGATCCCCATCCTTTCGGAGCTTCTTACGCGGCACGAGTGCCTCATGAACGGAGTCGAGACGGTCCGGGCGTCCGGGAAACCGGGCCGGGACCGGTTCCTTCCCGATGCCATCCGGACGGACATTCCCCTCGAGAACCTGACCGCCGGCTTGCGGAACGTAGCCTCCCGGATCCGGAACCGGATGGAAGAGGCCGCCCTGGGGGTTCCGGCGGAAGTCCGGGACGCCGATGGGATGGAGGCCAAGCTCCTCTTCTACGGCCCCCCGGGCACCGGCAAGACCGCCTTCGCCCGGCATCTGTCCGTGGAGTTGGGACTTCCGCTGGTCCAGAAGCGCGCCTCGGACCTGTTCAACACGTTCGTGGGTCAGACGGAGAAGGCGATCGCGGCGGCCTTCGAGGAAGCGGAAGCGGAAGGGGCCATCCTCTTCCTGGACGAGGTGGACAGCCTCTTCGTGGACCGTCGGAACGCCCGGTATTCCTGGGAGCGGTCCCAGGTCAACGAACTCCTGAGCCGCATGGAGGACTTCTCGGGGATCCTGGTGTGCTGCACCAACTTCCTCGAGGGGTTGGATCCCGCCAGCCTCCGGCGCTTCCAGTGGAAGGTTTCCTTCCAGCCCCCGGAGCCGCGGCACCGTCTGGAACTCTATCGGTGCTATTTCACGGCCTTGGCCGGGGAACCCGACGGGGAGGTCGAGCGGAGGCTCGCGGGAATGGACGGCCTGTGCCCCGGGGACATCGCCGCGGTGTACAAGGCCTACGCCCCCTTCCTGGGAGGGGAGCCCGGATTCGTGGTCGGCCACGGGGAGATCCTGGACCGCCTGGAGGGCGAGATGCGGGCCCGGAGCTCGGGCCGTCCCCGGGTGCTCGGGTTCGCGAGCTAAGTTTTTATACGGTAAAGGGCCGCCTCTCCGGCAACCTCGGAGAGGCGGCTGCCAGGGCGATTTGAAGACCATCAAGGAGGGTTCGAGTTGGACAAGATCGAAATCGTCAAAGGAGTTCCCACCTATCTCGGTTCCTGTCCGGGCCGCAAGGACCCGGCGCGCCAGGTGTTCCACAGGCTGGAGACCCTGGGCGTCCAGGCCATCGTCAATCTCCTTTCGGAGGACGACTACGGGAAGCACGGATCCCCGGTCAAGCAGGACTACGCCTCCCTGTTCCTGGACTCCGGGATCCGGGACCTCCTCCGGTTCCCCATCCGGGACTATGAAATCCCCCGGGGCCTCGAGGACTTTTCCCGGTTCGTGGAGATGGTGCACTTCCGGATCTCCGCGGGGGACATCCTGTTCATCCACTGCGGAGCGGGCCTGGGCAGGACCGGCACCCTGGCCGCCGCCCTGGTGATCCGGGAACGGGGACTCATTTCCACCAGGGCCGTCGAGCTGGTCCGGGCCGCGCGTCCCGGATCCGTGGAAACCCCGGAGCAGTTCGAGTTCCTGGAGCGGTACGCCCGCTCCCTTGCGGAGCGGGCCGGCTGAGCTATACTCTGCGGTATCCCGCCGGAGGCGCGCCGGAAGCGCGGCGCGGCCGGCGGGTGCCGCATCCATAATCATTCAGGAGAGACCATGGCCAAGGACAACCCCGGAGACATCCTGACCTGCGACTGGAACCCCGTGATCGGCTGTCAACGGTTTTCCGCGGCCTGCCGCAAGTGCTGGTACCTGGACGGCATCTTCCCCTGGCAGCAGAGGCTGGGGAACATCCCCGCCCAGGTCCGGCCGAACGAGGCCTGGGTGTTCGAGAAGAGGATGAAGGTCGAGGCTTTGTAACCGTCAATTTCTCCCCATCTACCCCCCCTCCATCTTTCGTTTCACACTCCGAGTTTCGGAGGCGACGAAGATGGAACTTGGCAAAGAACGGCGAGTATTCGTCCGGCTCGGGTTCACGGACATGCGCAAGCAGATCAACGG
>JAAYUR010000466.1 GCA_012517645.1 Treponema sp. | reverse complement strand
TTCGTACACCGGGCACCCCGTCCACGGTCATGACGCAGTCGGTACAACGGCCGATTCCGCAGAACATCCGACGTGGAGAGCCCTTCTTGGTGTATCGAAGTATTCCTACACCCGCCGCGACCAAGGCCGACAGGATTGGTTCCCCTTCCCGGGCCTTGACGGCGCGGCCTTCGAACCAGAGGGTCACTTCCGGGGCAGGCTCCAGGTCTCCCAGGACCGCGTGGCGCTCGACGCGGTTCGCTGCGCGGAATTCCGCATCCGGACTCATGGAAGAAGTCCCAGGTCCAGAAGAGCCTTCTTGAGGGCCTGTACCACCTCGAGGGACGCGTCCTTCAGGGGAGGCCTCAGGGAGCCGACGTCGAAGCCGCAGAGCTTCAAGGCGGCCTTCAAGGGTACGGGATTAGGCTGGAGGAAGAGAGCCTTGTTCAGGGGAAGCAGCCTGCCGTGCAGCTGGGCGGCTTTGGCGACGTACCCGGCTACGTACGCATCGATCATCTCCTTCATCGGGCGCCCGATCACGTGGCCGGAGACGCTGACCACCCCGTAGGCCCCCACGGCCAGGCTCGGGAGCGTCATGGAATCGTCCCCGGTATAGGCCAGGAAGCCCGGGGCCGAGTCCCGGACGATCTGGGTCAGCGCCTCCAGGTCCCCGGACGCTTCCTTGACGTACCGTATGTTCGGCACGTCCCGGGAAAGTTTTACCACCGTCTCGGGACGGATGCTGGACGCTGTCCGGCCCGGGACATTGTAGAGCATGGACGGGATCTTCACGCTTTCGGCGATCGCCTTGAAGTGGTCGTAGAGCATCCCCTGGTCGGGTTTGTTGTAGTAGGGAACCACCAGCAGAAGGCCGTCCGCTCCGGCTTCCTCGGCATCCTTGGCGTTCCGTATGGAAGCGCGGGTGTCGTTGGTTCCCGCGTTGGCGATGATCGGGACGGAAACCGCCTTCTTCAGGGTCATGATCAGCTCTATACGTTCCTCCCGGGTGAGAGTGGGGGATTCCCCGGTAGTACCCGCGGAGACGAAGGCGGTGGCGCCGTCCGAGGTCAAGCGGCGTGCCAGCTCGGCGCTCCTGTCATAGTCCACCTCCAGGTCGGGCCGAAACGGTGTGGCCAAGGCAACGATCAGTCGTCCGTAATCCATGCATTCCCTCCCATTTCGAATCAGCCGGGCGGATATGCGCCTCCGTCCGCGACAACTGGAGCCAATTTGTCATAATTCCCGATTTCTATCAATCCCGGCGGCTGTCCCAGTATTTCGTGACATCCTCGATCAGGGCGTCCATATGCCGGATCATGTTTCGTTCGGCCTCGTCCGGGTCATGGGAACAGATCGCATCCAGAATGGCTCGGTGCGCCGGACGATAGGGGGCGTTTACCCGGCTTCGGACGTACTCGAAGAGCTCGGACTGCTGGCCCATGGTGGAAAGGATCCCGTACAGGGCCAGGAGGGCGGAGTTGCGGGAGGCGGTCGCGATGCCCCGGTGGAAGGCTATGTCGATATCCGCGATGCTCTCTCCGCGCCGGGCTCTCACC
>JAAYUR010000534.1 GCA_012517645.1 Treponema sp. | reverse complement strand
TCTCTCACCTCGTCCGGGGCCGGCAGGTCCCGGACGAGTCATGAACGGAAACGAGGCGGTCCCGGAAGCGGCGCGTCCCTTCCGCCGTCCTTGAAAGCCAACGAGATGCCATTGATGCAGCACGGACAGTATCGCGAGGAGATGACCGGCGTCCTTTCCCTGGCGCGCAGGTCCCGGCCCTGGGAGCAGACGATCCAGGCCTTTCTCTTTTTTTGCGCCGCCGTCTCCATATTCACGACCCTGGGAATCATCATCACCCTGGGCACCGAATCCTGGACCTTCTTCAACCATGTCAGCCCCCTGGAATTCCTGTTCACCACGGAATGGCAGCCCACCATCGACCAATTCGGCATCCTGCCCCTGTTCACCTCCACCCTGATGACCAGCCTGGCCGCCATGCTGGTCGCCCTTCCCATGGGACTGGGCGTGGCCATTTACCTATCCGAATACGCTCCCGACCCGGTACGGGAAACCCTTAAGCCCATCCTGGAAGTCCTGGCGGGAATCCCTACGGTCGTGTACGGCTACTTCGCCCTGACGGTGGTCACCCCGCTCCTTCGGAACGCCTTCGGACAGGACCGGGTGGACGTCTACAACACCCTGAGCGCGGGCTTGGTCATGGGCATCCTGATCCTGCCCTTGATCAGCTCCATGTGCGAGGACGCTCTGTCCTCGGTGCCGAACTCCCTGCGGGAGGCGGCCTACGCCATGGGTGCGACGAAACTTGAAGTATCCCTGGACGTGATGGTTCCCTCCGCCTTCTCCGGAATCTCCGCGGCCTTCATCCTGGGGCTTTCCCGGGCGGTGGGGGAGACCATGATCGTGGCCCTGGCGGCCGGCGCGGGACCCAACCTGACCTTGAACCCCTTCAAGGCCGCGGAAACCATGACGGGGCACATCGTCCGGATATCCGGTGGGGATATCGGGTACGACACGATCGACTACCAGAGCCTCTTCGCCATCGCCCTGCTGTTGTTCCTGATCACCCTGGGGCTGAACGTGCTGTCCCGCAGGATCGTCAAGAAGTACGGGGAGGTCTACGAATGACGGAACCAAGGGGCTCGACGGATTCTATCCCCGCCTTCCTCCCGCGCCTGGACGAGCGAACCCGGAAAGGGGAACGCTGGAAGGTGATCTTCCTGATCTCCACCCTGTTGGGCGTCTTTTTCCTGGCGACCCTGCTGTGGTCCGTGGTAAACGACTCCTTCGGATACGTCATCCTGGTGAACGAGACGGATCCCGCCACCCTGTCCCGGGACGGGGTTCCCCTGGAAAACCTGGACTCCCGGGGACTGCTGGCGGTACTGGAGGAGAACCTGCCCGGCCGCAGGCTCCGATCGCTGGCCGAGGAAAGGCCCTTGGAGGAGCGCAGCTCGGAGGAACTGCTTGCCTTGATCGAGGATGAAATCATCAATCCGGAGATCATGGAAACCTACGACCTGTCGGAATCCCTCTTCGGGAAGGCCCGGATCCTGCGACACCTGGAAGAGGACTACCCGGACGGGGCCCTGGTCTTCCGGTCCTGGATCAACCGCAGGTTCCTGACCGCGGCCCAATCCAGCGTGGCCCTGCACGCGGGCATACGAGGGGCCTTCCTGGGAACCCTGATGACCATCCTCATCACCATCTTGACCGCCTTTCCCGTCGGGATAGCGGGAGCAATCTGGCTGGAAGAGTACGCGAAGGACAATCGGCTCAACCGGTTCATCCGTATCAACATCTACAACCTCGCCGGAGTGCCCTCCATCATCTACGGGATGCTCGGACTTGCCCTCTTCGTCCGGGCGGCGGAGCCCCTGACATCCGGAACCCTGTTCGGAGCCGCGGCGGATCCGACCACGGCCAACGGCCGTACCGTTCTGTCCGCGGGCTTGACCCTGGCCCTGCTGATCCTGCCGGTGATCATCATCAACGCCCAGGAGGCCCTGCGGGCCGTCCCGGGCATCCTACGGCAATCCAGCCTGGCCGTCGGCGCGACCAAGTGGCAGACCGTATGGCACCACGTCCTGCCGGCCTCCTTCGATCGGATCCTCACCGGGACCGTGCTGGCCGTGTCCCGGGCCATCGGGGAGACCGCCCCCCTGGTCGTGGTGGGAGCCTCCACCTTCCTCTCCCAGGATCCCACGTCCATCTTCTCCAAGTTCACGACCTTGCCCATCCAGATCTACCAGTGGACGGCCCGACCCCAGGAGGAGTTTCGACGGATCGCGGCAGCGGCCATCCTGGTCCTGTTGATCCTGATGCTCTCCCTGAACGCCGTCGCTGTTTTGCTGAGAAATCGAATCCGAGCCAAGAAGAGGCAGAGCCGATGAAGAAGAACCAGAAACCCTCCGACAACCCCTTCGAGGTCGTCATAGCCCGGGAAGAAGAGGGAGGGAAGGGATCTCCCTACGCCCTGGAAGTCCGGAACCTGGAAATCCGGTACGGGGATTTCCCGGCCGTGAAGGACGTCACCATGGCCTTCGACAAACGGCAGGTCACCGCCATCATCGGGCCTTCGGGCTGCGGGAAGAGCACGGCCCTCCGGGCCTTCAACCGGATGAACGAGCTCATCCCCTCCTGCTCGACCTCGGGGGAGGTCCTCTTCCACGGGATCAACGTCTACGATCCCGGGGTGGACGCGGTCCAAGTCCGCCGATGGATCGGGATGGTCTTCCAAAAGCCCAACCCCTTCCCCAAGACCATCCACGAGAACATAGCCTGGGGAGCCCGGATCAATGGCTATACCGGGGACATGGACGAGTTGGTGGAGTCCACCCTGCAGCAGGTGGCCCTCTGGGACGAGGTCAAGGACAAGCTCAAGCAGAGCGCCCTGGCCCTCTCCGGAGGCCAGCAGCAGCGCCTCTGCATCGCCCGGGCCATCGCAGTCAAGCCCGAGATCCTTCTCATGGACGAGCCCACCAGCGCCCTGGACCCTATATCGACGGCAAAAATCGAGAGCCTCCTTGACGATCTCAAGAAGCGGTATACGATAATCATCGTGACCCACAACATGCAGCAGGCCGGTCGAGTCTCGGACAAGACCGCCTTCTTCCTCCAGGGGGATCTCGTGGAATACGCGCCGACCAAGGACCTCTTCTTCAACCCCAAGGACGAGCGTACGGAAAACTACATCTCCGGGAGGTTCGGCTGATGAACACGCGCATACAGTTCATGGAGGAATTGACCCGCCTGCACCACGACATCCTGGCCATGGGCACCCGGGTGGAGGAGGACCTGCGCCGGGCCCTGGAAGCCCTGCGGACGGGAAACCTGGACCTCGTCCAGGAGGTGAAGGCCGGGGACGAGGTGATCAACGCCCTGCAGATCAAGATCGAGGACCAGACCGCGATCCTGATCGCCACCCAACAGCCCGTGGCCCGGGATCTCCGGGAACTGGTCACGGTCTTCAAGGTCACGGACAACCTGGAGCGGATCGGGGACCACGCGGTCCACCTGGCCAAGACGGCACGACGCCTCTCGGAGGAGCCCTACGGCCAATCCCTGGAGCGGCTGGAGCGGATGGCGGAAACCGGCTGCTCCATGGTTCGGGACGCGGTGACCGCCTTCCTGAACAAGGACGCGGCCCTGGCCCGGACAACGGCCCGTAAGGATGACGAGATAGACACGGACCACAAGGCCTTCGTCAAGGAGGTCCTCGAGTTCCTGACCAGGAACCCGGACCG
This sequence comes from Treponema sp., assembly GCA_012517645.1. Lineage (GTDB taxonomy): Bacteria > Spirochaetota > Spirochaetia > Treponematales > UBA12059 > JAAYUR01. The sequence continues at coordinate 13,678 of JAAYUR010000534.1, read as the reverse complement.
GGCCGCCCAGGCCACCAAGCTGGTCGCGACCTCCAGCTTCCTGGAACGACTGGGGGACCATGTCACGAACCTCTGCGAGGCGGTGGTCTTCATGGTCGAAGGCTCCCACGTGGAACTGAACGAGTAGCGTATGGCCAAGGCATCCATCCTGATCATCGAGGACGATCCGGAGATCCGGGAACTCGTGGGATTCCACCTGGGCCGGGACGGCTACACGGTGCTCCAGGCGAGTACCGGGGAGGAGGGGCTCAAGCTGGCGGGCCAGTCCAACCCGGATGTTATCATCCTGGACGTGATGCTCCCGGGCATGGACGGCTTCGAGGTCCTGCGCCGCCTCAAGGCCGATTCCGCCGTACGGCGCATCCCGGTCATCCTGACCACCGCCAAGGGGGAGGATTCGGACGTGGTCACAGGGCTGGAGCTGGGGGCGGACGACTACGTCACCAAGCCCTTCAGCCCCAAGGTCCTGATCGCCCGGGTACGGACGGCCCTCCGCCGGACCGTGGACCTGACCACCCACCCCTTCGGCAAGGAGACCCTGGTCTCCCTGCACGGCATCGTCCTGGACTCCGCCCGCCACGAGGTGACCTGCGGAGGAAAACGGGTGAACCTCTCGGCCACGGAGTTCGCCTTGCTGGAATTCTTCCTGCGCAACCCGGGCTGGGTCTTTTCCCGATCCCAGATCCTGGACGCCGTCAAGGGCCGGGATTACCCCGTGACGGACCGGGCCGTGGACGTGCAGATCCTCTCCCTGCGGAAGAAGCTCGAGGAATTCGGCGAGCTCATCGAGACCGTGCGGGGAGTGGGGTACCGTATGAAGGACGCCGGTTCGTGAGGCGCGGAAGCCTCTTCCTCCGCGTCCTGCCCCTCCTGCTGGCGGTGTCCGTCCTGACCCTTGCCGGGATTTCCGTCGTGGGCTTCCTGGCCCTCCGGTCCCTCTACTACGACACCAACCGCTTCGCCCTGACCGAGACCGTCCGGGCCCTGGCCAATGGCCTTCCCGAGGGTATCCTTGAGGATCGAGCGGATGCGCAGGGATTTTGCGTCCGGACTTCCCGGGACACGTCCTTTCGGATCACCCTGATCGCCCGGGACGGGACCGTTCTGGGGGATTCCCGGGGGGATCCCGTGGAGATGGACAACCACGGGGACCGGCCCGAGGTCCGGGCCGCGGTGGAGGGAAGGACGGCTTTCTCACTGCGGAGGTCCGCCACGGTCGGGGTCGACATGCTCTACGTGGCCGTCCCGGTCCTCCGGGACGGGGAAACCCGGGGAATCCTCCGGCTCGCCCTGGCCGTGCCGGAGCTGCGGGAGCGCCTGGCCCCCATCTACGGCTCCGCCGGGGTCGGCGCCTTGTTCTTGCTGGGCGCCGTGGCCCTCGTGAGCGTACAGCTCGGCCGGCGCGTGTCCCGCCCCATCGCCAGCCTGGCGGAGACGGCCCTTTCCTGGGCGCGGGGGGATTTCAGCCGACGGGTGGGGAGGCTGGAACCCGACGAACTGGATCGGCTGGGCGCGACCATGAACACCATGGCCGCCGAGCTCGCCCGGCGGATTTACCTGGACGCCGAGCGGAACCGGGAGCTGGCCGCCATCCTGGACAGCATCGGGGAGGCGGTCGTCGCGGTGGATTCGGAGTATCGGATCCGGCGGGCGAACCCCTCGGCCCGGGTTCTCTCGGTCCTGGAGCCGGGACAACTCCTGGAAGGGCTCTCTTTGCTGGAAGGGTTCCGGAGCTCCGAGATCCAGGCCGCCACGGAGCGCAGCGTCTCCGCGCGGGAACGGGTCGAGGCGGAGATCACCCTGTACCGGGACAGCCCTCGCTTTTTCTTCCTCTGCGCGGCGCCCATCTCCTCGGGGCCCGAAGACCCCGCCCCTGGGGCCGTACTTGTCCTGAACGACATCACGCCCCTGCGGCGGCTCGAACAGGTACGAAAGGATTTTGTGGCCAACGTCTCCCACGAGCTCAAGACCCCCATCACCCTGATCAAGGGCTTCGCGGAGACCCTCCAGGACCCGGAAGTGCGGACCTCCCCGGATGCGGGCCGCTTCCTGGGCATACTCCATCGCAACGCCGAGCGCATGGACGCCCTGGTGGACGACCTTCTGACCCTGGCCCGGTTGGAGAGATCGGACGCCCCTCCCCTGCGAAAGGAAATCGCCGAGATCCGGCCCTTGCTGGAGAACGTAGCGGCTTCTCTGGAGCGCCGGCGAGCAGAGCGGAATTCCCGACTGGAGGTCCTTTGTCCTGAGGGACTTTCAGCCCCGGTCAACGAGGGGCTCCTGGAGCAGGCGGTCCTAAACCTGGCGGACAACGCCTTGAAATACTCCGGCGATGGCGCCCGGGTGGAGATATCCGCGGAGGAGTCGGGGGGATTCCTGGAGATCCGGGTACGGGACGACGGCCCCGGGATTCCCGCCCGCCATCTGCCCAGGATTTTCGAGAGGTTCTACCGGGTGGACAAGGCCCGGAGCCGGGAAGCGGGCGGCACGGGCCTGGGACTGGCCATCGTCCGCCACATAGCCCTGGCCCATGGAGGCGAGGCGGATGTGGAGAGCCGGGAGGGCGCGGGAAGCACCTTCCGGATCCGGGTGCCCATGGGGTGGTCGGCGGACGGTGGACGGTGAACGGAAAAGCCCCCAGAGTCCCGGTCGAATACCACGCCTCAGCGTAGAGATCCGCCGCGACCTGCCACCACTCCCGTCCACTGTCCACTATTCAATGTCCACTGTTCACGGTCCACTGTCCACCTTCACCACCCACACCGCCGCCCCGCCCTCGTCCACCTCCACCGACACCCGTCCCCAGTCCGCGTACCACCTGTGCACCCCCGGAGGCAGCGACGCCGCGGCCTGCCCCTCTTCGTCCGGAACCAGTCCCGGGCCGAAGGGGCTTTCGGAGGCCGCGGACCCCGGAAGGCCGCCGACCGAGGCCGCGAAGAGCTTCGGCGGGTCCAGCCAGGTAACCCGGAACGTCTCCGCGGCAAGGCTCTCCGCGAAGTCCGCGGGGGGCCGGAGCCAGGGGTCCCCGAGACGGGCGAGGGCCTCCCGGGCGAAGCGATCCAGGTCGAAGCGGCCCGGATCGACCCCGGCGCGGATCAGGATCCGGGCGGCCTCGGCCCGGTAGCCCCCCTCCCAGGAGAGGGCGAGGGCCCCCTCCCCGTCGGAGGGATACAGGGCTCCCGCGGGCCGGAGCTCGCGGCCGGCCCGGATCGGGTACGCCAGCACCGCGGCCCGCTCGCCCCGGGGCAGGAGGAGGGAGGCCCGGCCGCCGGACCCGGCCGCGGACACGGACCGGCCGCCGAACCAGAAGGCCCGGACCTCCCAGTCGGGTGACAAGCCGCACCCGGACCAGGCCGCGGGCGGTTCCGGCAGGCGTACGGTGACGTCTTCCCATTCCGGGAAGAGGCGGCAGGCCGCCGCGGTACAGAAGAGCAGGGCCGTCGAAAGGACCGGAAGCGCCGCTAGGCGGCCTGGGGCGGAAGTCACCCGGGAGGGCCGAGAGGAGAATATCGGCTTCATGCCGCCATATCCGCCCGGCCCTAGGTCGCCCGCTTGCGTCGGGCCCGAAAAATCTCCCTCATCCGCGTCAGGGACTCGGCGTATTCGGGGGTGCGGTAATCCGGGTAGGTCCAGGGCAGGGGCCTCCACCCGCCCTTCTCGTACAGGAGGGTCAGCTCCGCGAAGATCCCGTCCCGCAGGGGGATCCGGTGCGCCCGGTCCTTGGTGGTGGCCAGGATCAGGCGGCTCGGGAAGAGGAGGCCCGGGTCCAGGTTCACCCTGCGGCGACCTTCCCGGGCAAGGTCGGTTTCCACTTGATTGGTGAAAATTTTCGCCTCCGCGAGGCCGGAGGGATCCACGGGCTCCCGGAAGCACCTCAGGGAGCGCAGGATGGGGGCCCCCATCTCCGCGTCGTAATAGGAGGACCAGGTGAAGGGGATGTCGGGGCTCCGCAGGCCTTCGGGCCCCCAGCGGCCGGCACAACGGCTCCAGGCCTCCTCGGCGGCCCCGGATTCCGCGGCGGGGTAGAGCAATCCCATGAACAGGAGCGCCGGCTCGAAGTTCCCAGTCCTTCCCATGCTTGCCTTCAAGGGCATTTTAGACCATACTGCTGAGCTATGGAAGGGAACGGCGACTACGAACGCATCCTGGAGGAACGGCTGCTCGCCAAGGCGGAGAGCCTGGACCGGGAGGAGCTGCCGAAGCTCAAGGATGCCTTCAAGCTCTTCCAGACCGCCTTCCAGGGCATCCATACGGTCCTGCTCAGAAAGGGCGTCATCCAGAAGGATCCCTACAAATTCGACCTCAAGATATCGGAAGTCCAGACTCCCCCGGAAAGCCCCTTCGCGGAATCCGAGAAGAACGAGCAGATCAGCATCCGGCTTTCACAGTTCGATTCCTACCTGGACTTCCTGAACGGATACTACCAGTTCAGCGTGGATTTCTTGACCATGGGACGGGTCAAGCGCCTTATAAACCTTACCAAGTATTTCAACTTCCTGCAGTTTTCGGAAGCCAGCAACCAGCTCAACACCCGGTGTTTCGCCGAGGTCGTGGGCCTCGTGCGGAAGGGTACGGATCCCCTGTCCACGGGTATCCTCGGGGAAGGGCTCCTGAGCTTGGAAAGGACGTCCCGGGAGATCTTCCAGATCCTGAAGAGCCTGACCCTGTACCACAAGGAACGGTACAAGCTCGACGTCCGCCAGCTGGTCCTGGCGGGTCTCACCCTGGACCGGGAACGGGTGATCACCCACCGGGACGAGGTTCTCCGGACGATCAAGCGGAAGTTCGTGGAGACCATGGGGGATCGTCCGTTCTACACGGAGCTCGTGGAGGAGATCTTGGCGGAGGATTACTCCTCCGACGGTCCGAACCTAAGGGACGACATCCTCGCCCAGCTACAGGTCAAGGAGACGAGGAAGGCGGAGACGGCCCAGGCCAGGAATTTCAAGGCGATCATCCTGGACGGTGCCCGGGTGCTGGCCGGAGCGGGATACCAGTTGGAGGAAGCGATCCGCAAGCTCCGGGAAAACTCGATCCTCCTGGAAAACCAGAACCGGACTTTCCTGGGGCAGATGCGCAAGATGATCCGCCGGCTCTTCAACCCCGGGGACGACAAGATCGTCTACCAGGTCGAGTATTCCGACCCCATCACGGCGGAGCATCGCAGGGAGGACATAGACTTCACGAGCCTTTCCGAGGAGGTCGCCCGCCGGGCGCGCGTCTTCTCTTCCATGATGGCCCGGAATTCCCAATCCTGGCAGAGGCTCGCATCCGCCCAGGAGGAGCAAGCCTACAGCTTCCTCGTAAAAGGTCTGGAGGAGCTCCAGCGCTACTACCGCCGACTGGCCGCCCTGGACGAGCACTTCAAGAACGAGATCACCGACCCGGAGCTCGCACCGAGGATTCGGGGCATCAAGGTCGAGCTGTCGACTCTGAAAACCTCCATCATCAAGGCCAACCAAAAGAAGCATGAATACGTTGCCCAGAAGGAAGAGATCGAGCAGATGCGCCGTCTGGGCATCCGCACGGACGCTCCCTAGCGGTTCGAAAGGAGTCTCCCCGATGAATCGGTATTTCTGCCTATCCCGGTCGATCCTCGCGACCGCGGTTTTCCTGTCCATCCTTGCTTATCCGGCCCAGGGCCAGCCCGCGGAGGAGAAGGAGCTTGTCCTGGCGCTTTCTTCCCTGGATTTGGAGATCCACCCCCACCATTCCATCTACGCCCAGGAAGCCCAGATACTCTCGGGCCTCTATGAGGGCTTGTTCAGCTATAACCACGCGACCCTGGAACCCGTGCGTGCCGCGGCTCGGAGCTTCAACCGCTCCCGGGACGGCAAGACCTACACTTTCTATCTCCGGGAGACCGCGCGCTGGTCCAACGGTGACCGGGTCACGGCCGCCCATTTCCGGGACGCGTGGCTTCGTATGATGGATCCCAAGGTGAAGGCGGAGTACGGATCTTTCTTCGACATCATCGCGGGAGCCCGGGACTACCGTTCCGGCAAAACCCGGGACGCTTCGCAGGTCGGAATATCCGTCATAGCCGAGGACGTCCTCCAGGTGACCCTGGAAGCCCCGGCTCCTTGGTTCACGAAGCTTCTATGCCACCACTCCTTCTCTCCGGTCCACCCGTCCATGCTGGAAGTCCGTGATTGGACGGCCCGGGCGGCCGCGGTGCCCTGCAACGGGGCCTTCCGGATAGAGTCCGCCGGGCCGAAGGGCCTCACCCTCCGGAAGAACGAGGCTTACTGGGACGCCGCTACCGTCCGCCTTCCGGGAATCCGGGTCGTCGCCCCGGAATCGCCCGAGGAGGCTTCCCGGCTTTTCAACAACGGGGATATCCAATGGCTGGCCGGGGACGTGGACCTGGAGAGCATACTGTACCGGGACGCGATCCAGGTGAATCCCATGTTCGCCACCCACTACTGGTTCTTCTCCTGCCGAAGCGCCCCCTGGTCGAACCCCGCGGTCCGGCGGGCCCTGGCCCTTCTGGCCCCCTGGGATGAAATACGCAGCCGGCAATTCTACCTGATTCCCGCCACGAGCCTTGTCCTCCCCGTGGAGGGGTACGAGGCTCCCGAGGGCATCCGAAAGCCGGACGCGGATAGAGCCCGGACCCTTCTCTCGGAAGCGGGTTTCCCGAACGGCCGGGGTCTGCCGACCCTGAGGATCCTGCTCCCCGAAGGGGAGGGAGCTGCCCGGGTGGTCGACCTGTTCAGCAAGGCCTGGAAGGAAGCCCTGGGCCTGGATGTTGTCGTCAAAACCCTGCCGGCCTCCCGCTTCTACGGAAGCCTCCGGAGCGCGGATTGGGACCTGACCCTGAACACCTGGATCGGCGACTTCGCGGATCCCCTGGCTTTCCTCCAGATGTGGACATCCGATTCCTCGTTGAACGACGCGGGGTACTCGGATCCCGAGTACGACCGCCGTATTTCGGAGTCCTCGCGCCTGGAGGGAGAGGATCGATTCAAGGCCCTCTCCGCCGCGGAAGGGGTCCTGCTGGATTCCGGGACCGTCCTGCCCATCTACCACAGCCTGGCGGTCAACATATTGGACATGGACATCCTGGAGGGCTGGTACCCGAACGCCCTGGACATACACCCCTTCAAGTACATGCGCGTAGGATCCCCCAAGGCCCTGCCCAACCTGGTGCTCGCGGACTAGCAAGGAGCCGACCATGAGAAGACTGCTCGCCCTGTCCCTGTACCTATTCATCGGGCTTCCGGCCATCCTGGGAACCCTCTTCCTGGTCCCCTTGCGAGGTTGGGTATTGGACCGGGATTTCTACAAATCCTTCGTCTCCGGACCGGAAGCCCGGGAGGTCCTGGAATCCCCGGCCCTCTACGAGCGCATGGAGGGCCCGATCCGCGTCGGAGACGACCTTGTCCTCTCCGGCCGCGCCGCGGGGAAGGCCTTGAAGGCGTCCCTTCCGGTCCAGGAACTCCTGTCCGCGGCGGGAACGGCGGTGGATTCCGCCTTCGACTCCCTGGAACGCGGACGGAACGCGGACCGGCTTACCGTGAACCTGATACCATTGAAACGAGCCTTGGACAGGGGGATCCCCGAGTTCGCCCGGGTCTATGCCGCGGAGGCTCCCGCCCGGGTGGACGGCTCACCCGGGTCCGACCTTGTCCTCCCCGGCCAGGGATCCCCGCGGGATCTTTCCGTCCGGCCGGCCTCCCTTTCGGAGACGGAATTCCGGGAGCTTCTGCGGACGGCCTTGTCGGAGGCGGTCTCCGCGGTTCCGGACACCGCGGAGACCGAGAAACCCCTCCCGGGACCCGGCGACGCCTTCCTGTCCGGGGCCGCCACCCCTCGGGACGCCCTGAACCGCGCGGCCCTGTGGATGGCCTTGCTGGCGGGAGGAGTCTGGGTGGCCGGGGCCTTCGTGGCCTCCGATTCCTTGGCCCGTCGACTGCGGTGGCTGGGAGGAACCCTGCTGGCCCCGGGCATCGTCGTGCTAGCTTCCGGCATCGTCCTTCGCCTGGCCGCGGATCCCCTGGTCCTCCGCTTCGTCCAGGATCCCGAGCTTCAGCGCGCCTTGGCGGATCCCGCGCTCAAGGTGGTCCGCGATTGGATCCGGCGCCCCCTATGGACCGTATCCGCGGGCTTCCTTGTGTCCGGATCCGTGGCCGTCATCCTGGGAGGCGGGCTTTCCGCATCCCGCAGAGCCCTGCGGTACCGGGATTTCTAGAACCCCACGATCATGGCGCACGTCGATTCCGACAACGAACGCTTCCTGCGGAGCCTGGGTTTCCCGTCCCTCCGGGTCCACGACTCCTTCAACCACTTCGACTTCACCAAGGCCGGACGCAGGATCCTGGTGATCGGACCCATGGGTTCCGGCAAGACCGAGTTCTCCGCCCGGATCTGGCGGGACTCCAAGGTCGCACTCAAGAAGGGCGACGCCGTGGCCCGGGCTACTTCCACCCGGGGCGCGGATCGGCGCCGGCTCTTCTTCGTCCGTTCCAGCCTGGACCGGGCGCGCTTTCCGGACTACCCCGAGGACGCCCTGGCCTACCGGGGCGGGTTCGAGCGCTGCGGGGACCAGATCGCGGCGGTCCGGGATTCCTTCGATCTGGAGAGCCTTTTAGCCTGCAACCCCGAGACGGGAACCTGGATCGTGGACGAGGCGGCCTTCTACGACGAGCGGGTCGCCTACCTCATGCGGGACGAGTCCGAAAAACGAGGCCTCTTGTTCGTCTGCCCGACCCTGGTCCTGAACTTCCGAAGGGAGATTTTCAACCAGACCGCCCGGCTCCTTCTGGAAACCGCCACGGACGTGTTCCCCCTAACCGCCTACTGTGAACACCCGAACTGTATCGCCGACTCCCTGTACACGTACCGGTACTACTCGGTGGACGGAATCGAGTGTCCGGCCCCCTACTTCGACCCCCTCATCATCATCGGGGGCGACCGCCCCAAAAACGACCCCCGGGAGCCCAACTACTGCACCCGCTGCGACCGGCACCACTTCCTTCCGGGCAAGGAATACACCTACTTCACCCTGAAGCCCCTGGGAGAAGCGGCGTCCCGGGGGGATCTCAAGCCGCTTATGATCGAGCTGTCCGCCCTGGCCGGAAACGTGGAAGGTTCCCGTCTGGCCGCCTCCCTCCGGAAGCGGCACCTGGAGCGGGAGGATCCGGAGCCCGAGAACATGGAAACCCTCCGGGTTCCCTGCCTGGCGGAGCGCGCCCTCGTCTTTCTCGACGCCGAGGCGAACCTGTTATCTCTGGAGCAGATGCGCAAGGTGGCCGCGGACCTGGGTCTGGACGTCCGGTACCTGGCCGAGCGGCTTTCGGACAACCGCAGGCCCGTGGAATTTTAGCGGGGTTCGGCGGCCTCAGCTACCGTTTTCGGGAATCCGCGAGGTGCAGGACCGCCAGCCGGGGATGTCGGAACAGCATCCGCGGCCCAGCCCAGCGCATGACTTCTCGGATCCGGGCCCGCATGTCCGCCCGGTAACAGTGGGTTCGGCACCGGGAGCAGACCGGCTTGGTCTCCCCGTAACGGCAGGATCGCAGCCTCTCCCGGGCGTACTCCAGGAGGACCCCGCACTCCCCGCAGGCGTCACCTCCCCGGTTCCCGTGGCGGCGGCGGCAGTACATCCCGATCATGACTCCCAGCGTATGAAATTCCCGTTCGATGCGATTCAATCGATTTCCCTTTCTGCAGTCGTGTCGGAGCCGGACGGCGGCGCCGCGGTCCGGGATACGGAACCGGGGACCCCGAAAACCGCGCCTTGCCCTAGCCAGCCAAAACCGCCCGGGCGGCTTCCAGGAAGGCTCTCAGGGAAGCCTCATCCGGAAACTGGGCCTGGAATTGGGCGGCGCCTCCCCCGCCCTTCCCCCCGAAGCCGGCCAGCAGGGGCTTGAGCCGCTCACCCAGGCGGGCGGAGCCGTCGGGGGCCGCGACCACCGCCCGCAGAGCCGTCCGGGAGGCGGCCGCGGCCGTCCGGCCGGAGACGGCGGCGACGGCCTTGGCGGCCTCCAGGATCTCGTCGTAGGTCCGGTCCGAAAGGGGCAGGACCAGGGGCCCCGACGCGGGCGCCCCGGCCAGGAAGACCCGGGCTTCCGCGGCCGCGCGATCCGCCCGGGCTTCCGTCAGCCGGGCTTCCAGGTCCTTCATCCGTTCCAGGGTCCGGGCTATACGATCCGGGATCTCGTCCTCGGCACAGCCCAGGAGCCGGGCCGCATCCCGGACCGCCGCGGCGGTCCGGCGGGCGTACCTTCGGGCCCGCTCCCCCGCGGCGAAATAGACCCGGGTCATCCCCTTGTATTTTTCCGTTCGCAGGACACGGAGAGCGCCGATTCGGGAGGTGTTCGAGAGATGGGTCCCGCAGCAGGCGGAGTAATCGATGCCGTCCAGGTCCACCACACGAAGGGCCTCCTCCCCCGCGGGCGGCGGGCGCCGCAAGGGAAAGTCCGATACATTCTCGGGCGGACACTCGTGGATCGTCACCGGGTGTTCCTCCCGGATGATCCGCGCGATCTCGTCCTCCAGGCGATCCGCGGTCTCTCGGGGAATCTCCGGCAGGTCCACGTCGATGGTGGAGTACTCCTGACCCAGGTGGAAGGATACCGTCGCTCCGCCCGCCAGCCTCAGCACCGTTGAGGAGAGCAGGTGCTGACCCGTGTGTTGTTCCATGTGATCCCGGCGGCGTTCCCCGTCTATCCGGCACCGGACGGGGCCGGACCCTTCGGGCAGAGGTTCCGCCAGGACATGGAGGATCTCGCCGTCCCGCTCCTGGACGTCCAGGACGGGCACGCCTCCGAGGGTTCCCAGGTCGCAGGGCTGACCGCCCCCCTCGGGATAGAAGACCGTCGCGTCCAGGACAACCGCGGGCTTGCCCCCGAACTCGGTCCGCCGGACCACCGTCGCTTCGCACTCGATCCTGTCCGTATCCTCGTAGTAGAGCCTTCGGGTACGCATGGAGGGATTCTAGGCTGTGCGACCGCGGCAAGTAAAGCGTCCGGGAAGGGGAAAAATCACGGAAACCGCAAGATATTCCTCCAACGGACACGCCCGGATCGAGTATGCTTGGAGGCAGACCAGGCGGAGGAGATACCATGGAAGCCGGAGATATACGGGTGCGACGCGGGGACCTGACGGCGTTCTGCAGGTCCGTGTTCGAGAACCGGGGGATGAGCCCCGAGGAGGCCGAAGTGACCGCCGAGGTCCTGGTCTCCGCCGACGCGTTCGGGATCCCCTCCCACGGGGTTGGCCGGCTGAGGCGCTACGTGAGCGGGTTGGACACCGGGCTGATGCTGCCCCGGGAATCCGGGGAAACCGTCCTGGAGTCGGAATCTTCCCTGGTCGTCGACGCCAAGGGCGCCATGGGTCCGCCCGTCAGCGTCCGCGTCATGGGAACGGTCATCGAAAAGGCAGAGCAGACCGGGGCCGCCTTCGGGGCGGTGCGGAACTCCAACCACTTCGGCATCGCCGGATACTACGCCCGCATGGCCCTCTCCCGGGACATGCTGGGCATCGCCATGACCAACACCGCGGCCCTGGGGGTGCCTACCTTCGGCCGGGAAGCCTTCTTCGGCACCAACCCCATAGCCTTCGCCGCTCCGGCGGGAACGGAAGAGCCTTTCGTCCTGGACATGTCCACGACCGTTGTGACCCGGGGCAAGGTGGAGGTCTACGAGCGCCGCGGGGACGTCCTGCCGGAGGGCTGGGCGGTGGACCGTACCGGGAAGTCCGCCCGGGACCCCGGCTCCCTCCTTTCCGGTATGCAGGAGCGCCGGGGCGGAGGTATCCTGCCCCTGGGCGGTCTGGATACCCTGCTCGGAGGCCACAAGGGGTACGGGCTCGCGGTGATGGTGGACATCCTGTGCGCGCTCCTGTCCGGGGGACCCTTCGGCCGGGGCGTGTACGACACCCCGGAATCCTCAGCCCGGGTCTCCCACTTTTTCGGGGCGGTCCGGATCGATAGGTTCCGGGATCCCGTGGAGTTCCGGGCCGACATGGACCGCATGCTTCGGGAGCTCCGTGCCTGTCCGCCCGCGGAGGGCAGGGACCGGGTCTGGTACGCGGGCCTGCCCGAGGCGGAGCACGCGCGGGAGACCGAGCGCCGGGGCGTGCCCCTGTCCCGGAAGACCTGGGAAATGCTCCGGGAACTCGGCGCCGAGACGGGCGCCCGCCTTCCGTCCGAGATGCCTTAGCAGGGTGCGGACAAACTCGAAGCTTGTCAACAGCCTGTTAGGGAAACTCGAACCTCATCCCCGTCTGGAGGGGCCGGAAGCGGTCCCCGAAGGTCTTCCGCAGCTCGACCTGGGCGTCGAAGCCCGTGCAGTGCCCCGCGTAGACCGAGTCGATCGGCATCCCCGCCAGGGCGTCCGCGGTCTTCCGGATCCGGTCCAGGGGAGCCTCGACCAGGTGCAGCCCTCCCAGGATGGCCCGGATTCCCTTCTGTCCCGTCAGCTCCAGGGAATGCCGGAGGATGTTCACGATCCCCGCGTGGCTGCAGCCCGTCAGGATCACGAGCTTTCCTTCCGGGAGGACCGCGGCCACGGAGATGTCGTCCTTCATGGGGTCCGGAACCAGCCGGCCTTCCCCGTCGAGGGTGCGCAGGGGTATGCCCACCTCCTCGAAGTCCGTGCGCCGGGTCACGTACCCGGTGGTCGAGAGGCCCGTCATGAGGGGAAGGGGGTCCGAGGTCAGGAAGAGCAGTCCACCCGCCGCCTCGATCTCCTCCCGGGTGTCCCCGGCAAGGATCCCCACGTGCCGCAGGTAGGGCTTGACGATGAAGTCCAGGCGGAAGAGGTCCGGGTGGGCGACCACGGGCAGATCCTTCTTGCCGATCGCCTTCAGCACCTCCGCAAGGCCCCGGGTGTGGTCGTAGTGGCAGTGGGTGATCACCACCGTGTCGATGCAGGACGGGCAAATGTCCATCAGGTCCATGTTGTGCAGGAGAGCCCGGGGATCCTGGGCCGTGTCGATCAGGATGTTCCGGGTGATCCCGTCCTTTTGCGCGGTCACGAAGAGGGAGATGCCGTGCTGGCCCCAATAGGGGCTCTCGTACATCACCGAGTCCTCCGCGACGACGGTCACGGACAGGCGGTCCAGGGCTTCGAGGGATGCCATGCCGGGCCTCCTAGCGTATGTCGAAATAGTGCCGCTCGATGTAGGTCACCCTCTCGGCGGATTCCCTCCAGAAGGGAGACCGGGGCCATTCGGCCCGAACCTTCCGGTAGTTGGCGTAGGCCTTCTTGATGTCCCTATAGGGGGTGTTCTGCTCGTAGGCCTTGGCGTACAGGTAGTGGGCCTCGTCGGACCCGAAGGGGAATAGTTGCATGTAGCGGTCCAGGACCTCCAGGACCCCGGCGATACGGGAAGCGGCCAAGTCCTCCCGGGCCAATCGGAGCAGCTCTTCGGGAGCCGAGGGCAGATCGCGCCGGACGGGTGGAGCCTCGGCGGCGGACAGAGCGGAGTCCGGGGGCGGTATCGGCGCCGCCGCTGCCGGGACTGCGGCGGCCGACGACGGGGCGGATCGGGTCGGACTTGGGGACGGAGTCGAGCCCGTTGATGCCGCGGCGGGTGCGGCTGCGGCAGGACGCTCGACGACGGTCGCCGGAACCTCGGCGGGCCGGGTCTGAGAGCCCGTGGCGGGCTCGGGTTCCCGCACGGTCACCTTGACGATCAGGTTTTCGGGCTCCCCCGAGAAGGAATCCTG
>JAAYUR010000489.1 GCA_012517645.1 Treponema sp. | reverse complement strand
TCCTTCCTTGAGTTCGGAGATCGGATGAACCCCTCCACCCCGGAAGGTCGAGCCCGGGACTTAATCGTTTAGGTCCGGAAGCCTGTTGTCCGCGATGATCCGTCGGACAAGATCCCGGATAAAGGGGTCGACGATGGAGTATACCCGACGGGTCTTCTGGACTTCGGCGGACACGATGTCGTTCTGCTTGAGGATGGCCAGGTGCTGGGAAATGACCGGCTGCGGCTGGTTCAGACATTTCCACATGTCGGAAACGCAGGGGTCCGCCCGGCGTTCGATCAGGCAGAGGAGCCGAAGACTAATCGGATGTCCCACGGCTTTCAACATCCGCGCGTACTCCGCGAGAGTTTCTGCGGGGCAAAGATCGCTGGCTTCCATGGCTCCCATTGTATATTAAAATCTTTATTTCTTCAATAGCGATTCCATCTCACGTTTCGGCGCCGCGTCCAGGTATTCCACGATCCTCTCTCGATCCTCGTCCGCGATCCGGGTGAAGGCGAAGGCTAGGACATGGTTCTTCCGGACCAGGGTGCATCCCAGGGAAACGATATCGGAACCTACCCGGAGGGAGCAGTCCTCCAGGAAGACGCCGGGTTCCAGGTCCTCCGTCAGGGCCGGGAGGTCCGGCTTCAAGGACAGTCCGGAGACGCTTATGGTCTCGATCCGCCCGGCCACGGGCAGCCCGTCCGAGGGGCGGTTGAACAGGAAGTCCAGCCTGTCCCAGGCGGCCGGGTAGATACGGTCGGAGGTGCGGGAATCCTCGACCGCAACATAGCGTTTCAGGATCTGTTGGAACCTGGACAGCTCGGACCGGTCGCTCAGATCCTCCTTGACTACGCCGTTTACCCCCAAATGCATGGCCTTGGCGGCTTCCTCGAAGGGGAAAACCTCGCCTCTCAAGAGGATGAACACGCAGCGTTCCTTGGCCCAGGACCTGCGGGCGACTTGCACCAGGGGTTTCCAGTGCCGGGGAAAATCCCGGGCGCTCACAAGGATGGCGTCGGGTTCAAGCTCCTCCAGGTTGTCCAGGGCTTTCAGGGGGTTCCGATACCTCAGTACGTCGAAGCCCAGGGGGCGAAGGTAGAACCGGATGATGTCCGCGATGGCGTCGTCCTCGACGACCAGGAGAGCCTTCATTCGGTCCCCTTGTTCAATACCGAGTAGCCGACGATGTACCAGACGTCGTCCCGTTTCTGCAGTTGGTAGGTGTATTCCTTGACCAGGCGTATCTGCTGGTACTGGAATTTTTCCAGGACCCGTACGGTGCCGCTGGCCGCGGAGTACCGGGTTTCCAGGATCTCGAACCAATAGGGGATCGTGACGATATCGTTGTCCACGATCTCCCGCTCAAGCTCCTCCTTGTAGCGGTCCAGCATCCTCCGTCGGCCGTCGTCGGACTCCTTGTCGTAGACTCGTTTCTTCTCGGGAGCCCGGGTCAGCAGGGCTTCCAGGTCGAGGTAGAGGAAAAACTCGTTCCAGCGTCCCTTCTGGCGGGCTTCCAAGGTCCTACGGATCACCT
>JAAYUR010000102.1 GCA_012517645.1 Treponema sp. | reverse complement strand
TGTCCGTGACCCCGGGCTTCCAGGACGTCTCGACCAGGGCGGACCAGCCCGGAAGGAGGTCCGCGGCCGGCTCGCCCAGGGTCACCCGCTGGACCACGGGGTCCGAGAAGGCTTCCTCCGCCACCTGCCGAGGCACCGGGATGCCCGGCAGGATCACGTCCACCACTCGGACCCGCAGGTCCCGCCCCAGGGCCCGGGAGAGTTTTTCGGAAACCCCCGATCCCGGGCCGTCCAGTCCCGGATCGGTATAGAAGATCTCTATGCGCATGTATGGTCGGATAGTAACGGAAACGGGGGCGTTGTTGAAGCGGGGACCGGGTGAGCCGGCCCCCCGCGTCCGGGGCGGGAACCGACGCCGCCCGTACCGGCCCTCGTCCTCGGGCCTATTTTGCCTCCCCGTCCCCGCAGGCCGCGGGAGCCGTTTTCGTGAACGCCGCCAGCCGATCCGTGAGCTTCTTGGCGAAGGGGAATTGGGACGCCACGGTCAGGACGATGAGGATGACGAGGATCAGCGATACCGGCCGGGTGAACATGGGCACGAAACTTCCACGGGAGACCATGAGGGCCCGGCGCAGGCTCTCGTCCGCCATGGGACCCAGGATCATCCCGATGACCAGGGGGGCGATGGGGTATCCCATTTCGCCCAGGAAGTACGCGACGATCCCGATGGGAACCATCAGGTAGAGATTGAAGATGTTGTTTCCCAGGGAGTAGGACCCGATGATGCACAGGAGCCCCACGACGGGCATCAGGACCGGCTGGGGTATTCGCAGGACTTTTACCACCTGCTTGGCCAGGAAGATCCCGATCACCCACATGGCCGCGGCGGCCAACAGGAGGATGGCCCCGGTTTCGGGCAGGAACTTCGGGTTCTCGATCAGGAGTAGGGGGCCCGGGGGAGGCCGTGGAGCATCAGGGCCCCCAGGAGCATGGCCGCCGGGGGACTGCCGGGGATGCCCAGGGTGTAGAGGGGGATCAGGGCACCGCCGATGCAGGAGTTGTTGGCGGTCTCGCTGGCCACGATGGCCGAGTAGGATCCCTTGCCGAATTCCTCGGGGTGCTTGGACGACTTCTTGGCCGCTCCGTAGCTGGTCCAGGCGGCGATGTCCTCCCCCAGGCCCGGGACGGCGCCGATCCCCACCCCGATCAGGCTGGACCGGACGATGTCCGGGAAGCGGCGCAGGACGGCCCCGAACTCCGGGACGATACGGCCGATCTTCTGGACTTCCTTGATGGCGATCCGCTCCTTGAGGGTGCTGATCATCTGGGGGATCCCGAATGCCCCCAGGAGGGTGGGCACCACGTCGATCCCCGAGTCCAGCTGGGGCAGTCCGAAGGTGAAGCGCGGGAAGGACTGGAGCCGGTCCCGTCCCACCATGGCCAGGAAGAGCCCCAGGAAGCCCGCGATCCAGCCCTTGACGACCAGGTCCGGGGTCACCAGGGAGCCCGAGATCAGGATGCCGAAAAAGGCCAGCAGGAAAAACTCGAAGCTGGTGAACTGGAGGGCCAGGCGGGTGATGATAGGGGAGAAGGCGATCACCGCGATCATCCCGACCATGGTCCCGATGGCGGAGGAGGTGGTGGTGACTCCCAGGGCCTTGCCAGCTTCGCCGCGGCAGGCCAGGGGGTAGCCGTCCAGGGCGGTGGCCGCGGCGGCGGGAGTGCCCGGAACATTGATCAGTACCGCCGAATAACTACCCCCGTAGACGGCGCCCACGTAGATCCCCAGGAGGCTGACCATGGCCAGGGTGGAATCCAGGCCGTAGGTCACCGTGGTCAACAGGGCTACCCCCAGAGTGGCGGTCAGGCCGGGCAGGGCGCCGAAGACGATGCCCAGGAAGACGCTGGCGAACAGGAGGACCATGGCTAGGGGATTGATCAGGAGGGCGGCGGCGGACGAGCCCAGATGGCCCAGCAGGGTTAGGAATTGCATGGTCTACTCCTGGACGGGGTCGAGCAGGTCGAACCGCACGTAATCCATCAGGGCGACGACGCCGCCCTCCCGGGGAAAGGGTATGTACAGCAGGTACTTGAAGACGGGCACCAGGACCAGGGGCACCGCGAAGGCGATCAGGACCAGACGCAGGAAGCGTCCCCGGCGTTCCCGCCCTGCAGCCCGTGCGGCAAGCAGGATGAACAGAGTCAGGAACAGCCCTCCCGGGATGTCCGAGGCGTAGTAGAAGGCCTCCTCGAACCGCGCGCCCAGGCCGGAGGCGAAGTAGGCGATCATCGGCGCCGCCAGGAGGAGGTACAGTATAAGGATCCTTCTGAGAAGGGCATCATCCTCGAAGGCGAACATGGACAGGAGGGCGACGAGGAGGAAGGCCGCGGAAATCACGAAATCCACCCGGGGCATGTAGAGGAACACGGTCAGGACCACTGTAATCGTGACCGCCAGGAAGCGGAGCGAACCGGCCCCGGGTGCCGGAAGGCGGGTGAACAGTTTCCCGATCGAGCCCAGGGCTTCCCGGAACCCCTCGGTCCCCGCTTCCTTGAGGCCCGTGAGGAAGAGGGCTATCCCCATGAGGACCAGCCCCGTCCCGATGATGTAGGGCATGAGGGCGGGGGATACGTACCAGTCGTTCCGCACTCCGGAGAGCTCCGCACCCCGGGGAAAGCCCAACGCGTTGATTACGATGGCCGCCCCCGCCAGCACGACCAGGAACGAGAACAGGATGTCGGCTTTGCGGAGCCGTTCTTTCGGCAGCATAGGTCCTCCCGAGGTCTGGAGTCCCGGCGGGCCGTGCCGGGCGTCTCGATATTTTGTATACAAAACAGTGTACTATACTTCCCGTTCTTGTCAACGGTAAAGCGACAGGGTTTGTCGGACTCACCACGGAGGGCACGGAGCGCATAGAAAAGACAAGCCCACAAGGATAGGAAGGACAGGATGTACAGGATTTAGGAGGATGAACAAGATGGAAGATCGAAATGGAAGTTCTACTCTTGGACCTTATCCTGTCGTTCCTTTTCCTAATCCTGTTTATCCTGTCTATCTTCTCCGGTCCTCGCTCTTCTCCGTGCCCTCCGTGAACTCCGTGGTCAATTCCTGGAAACAAAAGGCCGGCCCGAATGGGTGTCATCACCGATGCTAATTTTCCGGAAATCACCGAAGTAAGCTTTCCGCTTTTGGTGTGAAAAAGTCATGGGCGTACTTGGTAGGATGGTGCTACAAAACAGCCAGCCACCAGGAGCCGCCCATGACCAAGGAGCACTGTATGCTGAAGGCGAAGATCCTTCAAGAAGAGGGCAAGACACAGCGAGAAATCGCCGAGGCCCTCGGAGTCACCGACCGGACTGTCCGGAATTATCTCAAG
>JAAYUR010000434.1 GCA_012517645.1 Treponema sp. | reverse complement strand
TGCCTCGCGCACCACCGAGCATCCTGCTCCCACCCATGTCCGAGTCTCGAGGTTCGGCTATACTTTCCCTGGAGGATTCCATGAAGACCAAGTCCCGACTGAAGTTCGTCCCCGCCGCCCTGTTGGCCCTGTTCCTGGCCTCGGGCTGCGTCTCCGTCCCCAAAGAGCCCGAGACCGTCCCGGCCGCCCAAGCGGAAGCGGACGCCGGGAGCTCCGCCTCCGCGGACGCGGAGAGCGGCGCCACCTCTTCCTACTGAGGCGGGCATGCGAAGGATCGACTGTGCCCGTATCCGAGAGGCCGTAACGGCCGAGCTGGTACGAATCAACCGGGAGATCGGTCCGGATGTCCTGTCCGCCCTCGAGTCCGGGCTCCGAACCGAGGAATCCCCCGTCGGGCGTTCCGTCCTGGGGCAGTTGATCGAGAACGATCATATAGCCGCCCGGGAGGGCCGGGCGATCTGCCAGGACACGGGCATGGTCGTGGCCTTCGTGACCCTCGGGCAGGAGGTTCACCTGACCGGGGGCTCCTTCCGGGAGGCTCTGGACGGAGCCGTCCGGGACGCGTACCGGGAAGCCCGGCTGCGGAACTCGGTGGTCCGGGATCCCCTGTTCGATCGATCGAACACCGGGGACAACACCCCCGCGGTGCTTCACCTGGACCTCGTTCCCGGGGACGGTCTTACGATCGACCTCATGGCCAAGGGCTTCGGAAGCGAGAACATGAGCGCCCTGGCCATGTTGAGCCCCGCGGAGGGCGAAGAGGGTGTGCGCCGGCTTGTCGTGGACACCGTGCGGAAGGCGGGGCCGAACCCTTGCCCGCCCGTGATCGTCGGGGTCGGTCTGGGCGGAACCTTCGAACAGGCGGCCCTGCTGTCCAAGAAGGCCCTTTTTCGGCCCCTGGGGGAACCCAGCCCCGACCCCCGGTACGCCGCGCTCGAGGCGTCCCTCCTTGCGGACATCAACCGCCTGGGGATCGGACCGGCCGGTCTGGGCGGCCGGATCACCTCCCTGGCGGTCCATATCGAGACCGGCCCCACCCATATCGCCTCCATCCCCGCGGCGGTCAACATCTCCTGCCACGCCTCCCGGCACGGGAGGGTGATCCTGTGATGAGCATCCGGACCCCCCTGGACGACGATACGGCCCGGTCCCTCCGGGCGGGGGACGAAGTCCGGATCAACGGGACCGTGTACGCCGCCCGGGACGCCGCCCATGCCCGCCTCCTGGTTCTGATCCGGGAGGGGAAGCCCCTGCCCTTCGATCTCCGGGGAGCCGTGATCTACTACGTCGGCCCCACGCCCCCGGCTGAGGGGATGGTCTGCGGGTCCGCGGGACCCACGACCAGCGGGCGCATGGACGGCGCCACCCCGGCCCTGCTGGACCTGGGCCTGAAGGGCATGATCGGCAAGGGCTTCCGGTCCCCGGAGGTGATCGAGTCCATGAAGCGGAACGGAGCGGTGTACTTCGCGGCCGTCGGCGGGGCCGGGGCCCTGCTGGCCCGGCACATCCGGGCCCTGGAGGTGGTCGCCTGGCCGGAGCTCGGACCGGAATCCCTCAAGCGGCTGGAGGTCGAGGAGTTCCCCGCCATCGTGGCCGTGGATTGCCGGGGAAGGGACCTCTATCGGGAGGGTCCCGCCCGGTACGGGAGGGATCCTAGGGGCGAGTGAGCGCCCGGAACGGAGGTGGGCCATCGAAGGAATTCCGGAGGATCTTGCCCGATACGAACGCCAGCTCGGCCTGCCCGGGGTGGGCGTCGAGGGACAGAGGCGCCTGGCAGCCTCGAAGGTC
>JAAYUR010000311.1 GCA_012517645.1 Treponema sp. | reverse complement strand
CGGTTCCTCTCGGCTCTGAAGGAGGGGTATTCCAAGGTGCTGGAGAAGGGTTGACCGTCGGATCCGGAAACCGGTCCCTCCGATTGACACCCTCCCGGTGCGGGCAGAATACTGTTCAACGGATCCGGCGCGGTAACCGCGGGGATCCGGGGAGGATATCATGGAAGCCGTCCAGAGGGTGCTCTTCGTCGATCCGTCCACGGGATTCTACCGCCTCCGGCGCTACAAGGTCGGGGATTACTTCGGCCCCGTGGACCTGGGGCTCCACATAACGGACCGCTGGCGGAGCCTCAATATCGGGGTGGGGATCTTCGCGGGCTCCATCCTGCCCGGCTCCAACCGTTTGATCGTCAACGGCTTCTCCCCCTGCTGGCGGGGCTTCTACGTCTCCTCCATGGGCGGGGCCGGGGTGGCCTTCGACAACCTCGGGATCAACCTGATCAGCATCGTGGGAAAGGCGCCCGTACCCTCGATCCTCTACCTCAACCGGAGCCACGGGGAGGAGATCGACGTGGAGGTGATCCCCGTCGACCTTGCGGAGGCCTGGTCCCACGGCCGGGGGGGCTTATACGGCCTTCAGGAACTGGTCCTGGAAAAGTACGGAAGCCGCTACGAGACGGACCCCCGGGTCCTGGCGGTGGGCCCCGCGGCCCGGTCCACGGACTTCGGCGCGATCGGGTCCGCCCCGGTGGTCAAGGGGAAATTGACCTACGTGGACACCTGGGCCGGGAGGGGCGGCTTCGGCTCCAGCATGCTCCAGGAGCACGGCCTGGCGGCGGTGATCTTCGGGGGCACCTTCCTGGACGAGGATTTCCGGGACCGCAAGGTCGCGGACGAGTGGTTCGAGCAGAAGTACAAGCAGAAGCTGGCGGCCAAGGACTTCGAGAGCACCACCAAGTACCGCTTCGATCCCAGGTTCGAGACCGGGGGGACCTTCGGCGTCAACTACGCCACCCTCAAGGGCCGGGTGATGGCCTTCAACTACCGCACAATCTTCGATACAGAGGACTCACGGCTGGACCTCCACAGGCGCCTCATCCTGGACCACTACCTCAGGCAGTTCAACGAGGAGACCATCGGACCCCGGAAGCAGGCCACCTGCGGGGAGCCCTGCGCCGCGGTCTGCAAGAAGATGAACGGCGAGTTCAAGAAGGACTACGAGCCCTACCAGACCATGGGCCCGCTGTGCGGGGTCTTCGACCAGAGGGCCGCGGAGCGCCTGAACCACAGGGCCGACAGCGCGGGCTTCGACGGTATCTCCCTGGGCGGGGTCCTGGCCTGGTTCATGGACCTCCTGGACAAGGGGGAGCTGTCCGGCGCGGACCTGGGGGTCTCGGGCAAGCCGAAGTTCGACGCGGAAAACTTCGATCCCCTGAGGGACTCCGCGGCAAACGCGGACCTGGGGGAGGCCCTGATAGACACGATCCTGGAAAAACGGGGGATCGTGGACCTCTCCGAGGGGGTGCGCAAGTTCGCCCGGAGGGTCGCCAAGGAGAGGGGAGTCCGCATCCTGGACTCCTTCGTCCACACAGCCAACGGGCGGCGTGGCTGGATGGTCCCCAACCAGTATTGGACCCCCGGGGCCCTGGCCCCCATGGCCATCATGGGCAAGTACTACATGCACTACGGCCCCGAGTTCCTGCCCCCCCGCAAGCTCGGCCGCGCCTGCGCGGAGCGCCTCAAGAAGGAGCTGGTCATGGACAACCTAGGGGTCTGCCGCTTCCACCTGGGCTGGTCCGAGGAGATGCTCCCGGAGGTCATGGAGTCCCTCTACGGGAACCGGGACCGCTTCCTGGCCGCCACCGCCGTCTGCGCCAGCCGGATCAACAGCCGCAACGCCTCGGTCTACTGGGAGAGCGAGCGGAACCTGGACTTCGTGGTGAGCTTCCTCAAGCGCCGTCGGGACGTGGAGGGGGACGCGGATCCCGAGCTGGCCCGGTGGATCGAGGACTTCGACCGGGACCGCAAGGAAGCGGGGCTCACGTTCTGGTACGAGATGAAGAAGGGCATCGACGAGAGCCTTAGGGAGTTTTTCTGAGGCGGGACGCGCTCCGGACAGCGGGCGCTCAATCGGCCTGCGCGAGCGCCCTCCGGGCCTGACGCACCGCCTCATGCCGGGCGAGAACGCGTTCCCGCATCCGGTTGACCCGTTCGAACACGAAGCGATAGAAGGGAACCTTCGATCGAAGCCGGTGATCGTCCAGCACGGCCCGGATGACGGCCTTGGCGGAGCGTTCCCGGTCCACCATTTCTTCGAATTGCGACGCGAAACGCTCCGTCGCCAAGGTTTCGTCCAGGAGGCGAGCGTCCAGGCCGCCGCCCGCGGTGAAGGCGCCGCCGCTCGAGGCGGCTTCCAGGTAGAGATCGAAATTCCGGTACGAGAGTTCCGTTAACGTTAAGGCGGCTCGCCGGAACGGCGCTTCCAGGTCCGGGGCGTCCCTGCGGATCGTATGGACGAGTCCGTCGTAGGCTTCGTCGAGTTCGAGGGACGGAGTCATTCCTCCCGCGATTCCGTGATACCATCGCTCCAGCAGCCGTTTGTAGGATCCCCGCCCGAAGGTCTTGATCAGGAACTCCGCGCCCCCCTCGGTCGGCAGTCCGTCATAGTTTTCCAGGAAATCGACCGTCAGGACGCGGGCCCGCTCCGATATCGAGGTCTGCGCGGAGGCGATTCGTCCGG
>JAAYUR010000042.1 GCA_012517645.1 Treponema sp. | reverse complement strand
CTGCGTACAGGGCGCCGAGGGGCTGTCCGACGGGGAGCTCGCGGAGCTGGGCGTCAACGTCTCCATGGTCCATACGGACTTCATGATCGGAAGCCCCGACATGGACGTGACGGGAACGACCCGGGACGGACGGGAGGTCCGGATCATGACGCGGGGGCGGTTCGAGGTCTAGGGCGAGCCGCCCCCTCCCATCACGGCCAGGACGGCCCGGATCCCGTCCCGTTCCAGGCGCCACCGTTCCTCGGCGACGCGATCCGCGAAGGCCTCGTCGTGGGTGACCAGGACAACCGCTCCCTCGAAGTCCGCCAGGGCCTCCGCGAAACACGCGGCGGATCCCGGGTCCATGTGGGAGCCCGGGGCTGGGTCTGCGTCCTGGGCAACATCCTTCCCAAGGAATGCGTCGAGCTCCACGACCTGGTCGCCGTGAAGAAGGACCTTCCGGCGGCCTGGACCCTGTACCGGAAGCTGCTCCCCCTGCTCCGCTACCTCGAGTACGCGGGCAAGTCCCACAAGACGCTCAAGTATGTTCTGGACAAGATGGGTCTGGCCGGTGGCTTCTCCAGCAGCCCGAAGAGGGCCCTGGATACGGAAGACAAGGCTGTGATCGATAAAATGCTCGCGGACCTGGGGAAGGTGTAGAGCCCCGACGAAGGTCTCCGCCGCGGATCCGGCGTCCTCGGCGGAGACTTCCCTTTACCGTCCCGATTGATTCAGGGCCTTCCGTTGCTTCGATATCTGCTTCCACTTCCGCTTGTCCACCCTCCGGGCTCGCTCGTCGGTCCTCTTCTCCAGCCGGTCTCTCTCCCGGGACAGTTCCAGGTAGGACAGGTACCGGGAGGGTTCGAGCTCTCCCGAGTCCAGAGCCTCCAGGACGGCGCAGCCCGGCTCTCCCGTGTGGCCGCAGTCCCTGAACCGGCATCGCCCCGACAGGGCCGCCAGTTCGGGGAAGCCTCCCTCCAGGCCTTCGGCGCTTCCCCAGATCTTGAGCTCCCGGATCCCGGGGCCGTCGATCAGGAGCAGGCCGGATGAAAGCCGATACAGGCGGCTCGCGGTCGTGGTGTGCCTCCCGCGGAGATCGCCGGGGCGGATTCCGCCTTCCCGGGCGGACGCGTCCGGGGCCGGAGCGCCGACCCCGGCCTTCCGAAGGACTCCGTCGTTTCCGGACTCGTCCCGGCCGCAGCGGGCCAGGGCGTTGACCAGGGCCGATTTCCCGACTCCGCTTTTCCCGAGCATTCCGATCGTCTCCCCGGGAGAAAGGCGGGCTCTGAGGTCGTCCAGGCCTTCCCCGGTCCTGGCGCTCACGGCCAGGACCGGGACCGAGGGCGCGGCATACTCGGCCTCCAGGAAGGCCCGTTCCCGGTCCTCCTCCGATGCCAGGTCCGCTTTGTTGAGGAGGATGCAGGGGACGGCGCCGGAGTTGCGCGCCGCCACGAGGCTCCTCTCGAGGAGCCTCGGCAGGAAATTGCGGCCCCCGTCCAGGGCGAACACCAGGAGGAGCGTGTCGATGTTGGCCGCCAGGACCTGCCCGCCGCTTTCCCTCCCCGCCCGGCCCCGCGTCAAGGCCGAGCGGCGGCGAAGGACCGACCGGATACGGATCCCGTCCTCGTCCGGATCCACGAGGACCCAGTCTCCGACCACGGGATAGTCCCCGGGATCCTCCGCATCGTACCGGAAGCGGCCGCTGACGGCCACGCCCTCATGCCTTCCGGCGAGACCCGGGCAGTCCGGGAATCCAGGGCGGCCGTCCAGGTCCGGGATGATCACCTCATACCGGTGGTGGCCCCGAGCCGTCACCCGGGCGGGAAGGACCCGCTTGCCCTCGCGCTCCTTTTCCATCGCCGCAGCCCAGGAAGCGTGGAATTCGGGTTTCCAGCCCCAGGCTTCGGCGTTCGCGTCGTGGTCCATCGTGTCACGCCTCCAGAGGGAAGGGAAGCTTCGTCACGGGTTTGAGGGCAAGCTTGAGCAGGGCCCTCTCGTCGTCATCCGCGGCGATGCGGTTGGCGCGGATGACTCCGCAGCGCTCGCAGCGGTGCAGTATGCTCCATTCTCCGTCGGGCTTGACCCACACGGCGATGGGCCTCATGAGGCCCTTGCAGGGTGAACGGCGGTCGCCGGTCGTGATGTCGACGTGC
Source organism: Treponema sp. (assembly GCA_012517645.1). Classification (GTDB taxonomy): domain Bacteria; phylum Spirochaetota; class Spirochaetia; order Treponematales; family UBA12059; genus JAAYUR01. The sequence goes on along the minus strand of JAAYUR010000042.1, from coordinate 673 downwards.
AGGCTTGCAAGGCAGACATGACAATGATTGCGGTTCCTGCCTCCGATCTCGGACGGGGGAACCGGGCTGCCGCAGTTTCGGCAGACGAAGGATTCGATGCTCTCGTGTACCATGTGTTGTGTCCTGTACATACCAACGCCTTTCGACACCGGGGCTGGAATATAGGGATGTTCCCGGGGCCGGTATGAATGAGTACCGCGTGGAATGACGGACGGGGTGTTCGGCGGACGGAGGGGTGCGGAAGAGTCCGTACGACAGGAGGACTCGTCGGGAACCGCCCTCAGGGGAGGGTGGAGGGATCTAACGAACCAGAAAACGCGGGGGCGCTTTGCCTGCCCGCGTCATTCCTGCCGGAACACCGCCGTCGGATGGATCACAAGAGCGTTCGTACAGACCTCCTCGGATGTCAGGTTGAAACTAGGATATCCGTGCGGCGGGCTTAGGTCAATCGGACGGGGCGCACGGGAGGCTACGATTTTCGTCGTATCGCCCATTCCCCGACAAAAAACCTGGGTCCGTCGGGACCCCGGCCTCTCCCGCGCGATAGCGCGGACGACTATCTTTTCCTCTCGGCAGACGGCCCGTAGAGCCGTCTGCCGAGGCACTGCAGATCGCTGAAGGCGCGAAGCGCCTTCATCGCCTGCAGGATGTAGACTACTTCTTGAACGCCTTG
>JAAYUR010000450.1 GCA_012517645.1 Treponema sp. | reverse complement strand
GGCCCTGGAACTCCGTCCCTCCTACGGGGAGGCCCGGCGTCTCCTGGCCTCCCTCCTGCTGGATTCCGGGGATACCGGGACGGCCGCGCAGCTCATGGAGTCCGCGGTGGCCCGGGACCGCGGCGACGCCCTGGCCTGGTACACCCTGGGGGTGGCCCGTTCCCGGCAGGGCCAGACGGATCCGGGGATCTACGCCTTCGAGGCCGCCCTGGCCCTGCGCCCGGACGACGAGGTCGCGCGCCGGGCCCTGGAGGACCTGGTGATCGACGCCACCCCGGTCGAGGATCCCCGCCGTTCCCGGGTGGCCGCGGAACGCTTCGCCCGGGGCCGGCAATACGAGTCCAACCGGGAGTACGAACGGGCCCTGGCGGAGTACCGGCGGGGCCTCAAGGTGGATCCCTACTCCAAGCCGGGCCGGGAACGATACGCGGAGCTTCTCAGGCTTCGGGGAAAGCCTTCCTCCTACCTGGCGGAACTGGAATTCCTGAAGTCCCTGGACAAGGCGGATCCGGCCATCCTGGACGCCGCGGAGAACTACGCCAGCGCCCTGTCGGGGGCGGTCGGACGTTCCTGGGGGCTGGACCAGCTCCTCCTGGGCAAGCGCCCCTACAGGATCGCCTTCTTCTCCCTCCCCGGCCCGGGCCCCGCCTACCACCCCGGGGTCGGGGCGGTGCTCGCCCGGGCCCTGCGGGACGAGACGGCCCGCTCCTCCCGGTTCGCGGTCTCCTCCGAGGCCGCGGCCGCCGCCTCCTTCGCGGACGCCTTCCGCTCGGCCCGGGACTCCGGGGCGGATTGGTTCGGGCTGGTCCGGACGGAGGAGACGGAGCGGGACATCCGGCTGTCCCTGGACGTCTACGTGGCCCGGACCGGGAGCCCCGCGGCCTCCTATTCCTCCCTCCGGAGCGGGAACGAGCGAGTGTCCCGGGCGGTGTCCCACCTGGCCGGCCTCCTGGAGTCCGCGCCTCCCCTCCGGGGCACCCTCCTGCGCAGGAACGGGGACACGGTCCTCGTGGACCTGGGGAGGAACGACGGCGTGGCGGCGGGGGATCGGCTCCTGGTCGTCCGGAGGGGCGGCATCTCCCCGAGCCCCCAGGGGATCGGGATCGCGTATCGGGAGGCCGACGTGACCGGGGAGATCGAGATCACCCGGACGGACGAGGAGGTGTCCGAGGGGATCCTCCGCAGGGCGGGCTACCTCGACCGCTCCAACCTGGGGGACTCGGTGGTACGGAAACCCGACCCGCCGGAACCCAAGTCCGGGGCCGCCCCGGCGGCGGGAGGGACCCCTCCCCCCGGAGCCCCCCCTCCCAAGGCCGGGATCCCCGCTGGGGAGCCCGTCTGGCCGGGCCTGTTCGAGGAGATACGGCGCCTTCGTTGAATGGTTGATAATTTATAGATATATGTATACTTATACCATTTCCGGGAAGAGTCCCGGAAACGGCCTCCCCGGACCGGGGAGGGGCCGCATAAATATCCGTTACTACGGAAAGTATTTCGTTCTATGACAAGATTTTCCTGCCTTGCCCAAATTCGGAAACCCGGGTAAGAT
>JAAYUR010000476.1 GCA_012517645.1 Treponema sp. | reverse complement strand
TCCCGTCGGAGCCCTTTTATTATCATTTATCTCAGCAAGGAGAAATGCGTGAGGAAAGCCATATTGCTGTTCATCGCCCTGGCGGCGGCCGCCGCGGCCGTCCAGGCCCAGCCGAAGCCGATCTCCCCCCGGGCCGCCCGGGACCTCCTGGCCTCGGACAAGACCGCCTTGCTCCTGGACGTCCGTACCCGGGAGGAGTTCATCGATGTGCGCATACCCGGAGCGGTGCTCCTGCCCTTCGACGCCATCGACGCGGCCAGCGCTGCCCGGGTGGTGGGTCCCAAGGATCGCCCGGTCGTGGTGTACTGCCGCACAGGCCGTCGCAGCGCCGTAGCCGCATCCACGCTGGCTTCCCTCGGGTACCGGAACGTCTACAATTTGGGCGGCATCGGGGCCTGGCCCTACGGGACCGTCCGGGGGGAGTGATCCTAGTCCGCCGTTCGATCCTCCGGCACCCACAGCGCAGCCGCCGCGCCAAGCAGCCCCGTGGACAGGGAAACCTCCAAGAAATGGGCCAGGCTGACCGCGGGGGGCATCAGGGGGTTCGGAAAGGCCAGCTGGGCCGTGGGCAGGAGACCGAGGGCCAAGCCCGAGAGCAGGGCCAGTTCCGAGCGGGAGCCGGAAAATCCCAGGAACAAGGGAACGAGGCAGAGGATCCACAGGCAGCCCCGGAACCACTGGAAGACCGGAATCTCGGGCTTTTCCAGGAAGGAGCTTCCCCATTGGGCGAGGAACCCGAGTTTTTCCGCGCTTCCTGAGTAGAAGAGGCAGACCGCCTCGGACTGCCAGGCCACGAAGTATCCGAACAGCAGGTAAAGCGCCAGGTACGCGGCCCCGAGCACCGCCGTCCGGGCCAGGGCCCGGCCCGGGTCCATCGTGAACCGGGGTTCCCGGGATTGGGCGGTTTTACGGAAGCCTCCCGTCATCAGCGCCGAGGCGACGGAGGTTCCGACGCCCCAAAGGGCTCCCCTCAGGACCATCCTGTAGACTTCGAAGGATCCCTGGAGCAGGGGAAAAGCTTCCAGAAAATAGGCCGTCTCGATCTGGGTCATGAAGGTCTGGGCTCCGAATACCAGCGCGGATACCTGCAGGACCCGGTACCAACCCCTCCGGGTTGAGCGGCGGGCGACCCAATACCCCAGGAAGGCCGTGGATCCCAGGAACGCCAGGAAATCCAGGGGGGCCGGGAGGAATCCGGATGGCGGGGCCGCGGCCCGGATCGCCCCCGGAACCGGGACGGCCATGCTCGAGGCGATGAAGGCGGCCCCCGTAATCAGGAGTGTGCCCAGGAACCCGCCGGTGTTCCTCAGGCCCTTCAGAAACGCGAGCTCTCTCGTCATGTGGCTCTCCTTACATCGGTCAATCCCCCGGCCGCGCATCGGGCGAACAGGGCGATCACCGCGTCGATCCGGTCTTCGCCGATCTGGTCGGCGTGAAGGTACAGGAAGAAGTGGGAGGTCAGGAGCAGTGCCATGGTCCGCGGATCTCCCTCGACGAGGAGCCCCCGGGCCTGCCAGTCCCGGACGAAGGCCTCCATGGCTCCCAGGGAGGCTTCATCCAGGGCTTTCCAGTCCTCCGCGGGAAGCTTCCGTCTCAGCAGGGCCCGGTCCTCGGGATCCGTCATCCGCCGAAGCAGGGGGTCCGCACGGAACGAGTCGAGGGCTCCCTTCATGAGGGCTTCCAGGGTTTCCACTGATCCCAGTAATAAAAGTGATCAAACGATACAGAAAAGAACATTTAACTTGCATTATTGTCAGTATGGATTTACAATACGAACAGAATATAAACCGAATCGCTCATACAACGCTCAAAAGGAGTTTCCCATGGCCCTACCCCTTCTCCAATTGGCCCTGGACAACAAGACCCTCCCGGACGCCCTGGTTTCCACCCGGCTTCTGGCCTCGGAGGTGGACGTCCTGGAGGCAGGCACCATCCTCTGCTGTTCCGAGGGGATGCAGGCGGTTCGATGTCTCAAGGCTCTGTATCCGAATCGCATCGTCCTGGCGGACATCAAGGCCGCGGACGCGGGCACCATCCTGGCCAACATGGTCTACGACGCCGGGGCGGACTGGATGACGGTCATCTGCTGCGCCCCCATCGCCACCGTCGAGACCGCCTTGGCGGCCGCCAGGGCCCGCAACGACGCGGGCAAGACCGGCGGGGTGCCCCGGGACGTCCAGGTGGAGCTGACGGGATCCTGGACCTGGGAGGAGGCCGCCGCGTGGCGGGACGCCGGGGTCAAGCAGGTCGTATACCATCGCGGGCGGGACGCCCAGGCCGCCGGCCAGTCCTGGGGCGAGGAGGACCTGGCCAAGATCCGCCGCCTGGCGGACATGGGCTTCGACCTGTCCATCACCGGGGGGCTCGTAGAGGACGACCTCCCCCTGTTCAAGGGGATCCCCGTGAAGGTCTTCATCTCCGGGCGCTCCATCCGGGACGCCGCGGATCCCGCCGCCGCCGCCCGGTCCTTCAAGGCCCGGATCGCCGAGCTCTGGGGCTAGGCGTGGACGAGAGACCGCGCCTGCCTCCCCGGATCGGCATCTACGAGAAGGCTCTTCCCGCAGGCCTGGACTGGCCCGGGATGCTCCGGGCGGCCCGGGAGGCGGGGTACGACTACGTCGAGATGTCCGTGGACGAGACGGACGCCCGGCTGGCCCGGCTGGAGTGGACCGCCTCGGAGCGGGCCGCCTTCCGCGAGGCTGTGGCGGACTCCGGGCTCCGGGTGCCCTCGATGTGCCTGTCCGGCCACCGGCGCTTCCCCCTCGGGAGCTCGGACTCGAAGGCTCGGGAGCGGGCCCGGGATATCCTGGCCCGGGCCGTTGACCTGGCGGCGGATACGGGGATCCGGACCATCCAGCTGGCGGGTTACGATGTCTACTACGAGCCTTCGACCCCCCAGACCCGGGCGCGGTTCGAGGAAGGCCTGGCCTGGGCCGTGGAGCTGGCGGAGAGGGCCCAGGTCTGCGCGGCCATGGAGATCATGGACACCCCCTTCCTGGGGACCGTCTCCCGGTGGCTCGAGTTCGCGGAGAAACTGCCGTCCGCCTGGTTCCAGGTCTACCCGGACATCGGGAACCTCTCGGCCTGGGCCGAGGACGTGCCTGGGGAGCTCGCGAAGGCCCGGGGGCGGATCGCCGCGGTCCACCTCAAGGACACCCTGAAACCAAAGCCGGGCTTCCCGGGGAGGTTCCGGGAGGTGCCCTTCGGGACCGGGTGCGTGGACTTCCCGGGGGCCTTCCGCGCCCTGCGCTCGATCGGGTATCGTGGCTCCTATCTGGTCGAGATGTGGACCCACGAGTCTCCCGATCCGGCGGCGGAGATCCGGGCCGCCCGGCAGTGGATCCTGGGCCGGATGCGGGAAGGAGGCCTCGCGTGACCATCGAGGAACTTAAGGAAGCGGTATACCGCGCCAATCTGGAGCTCCGGGACCGGGGCCTCGCCATTCTTACCTGGGGCAACGCCTCCGGAATCGACCGGGAACGCGGCGTCGTGGCCATCAAGCCCTCGGGGGTCGCCTACGACGCGATGAGGCCGGAGGACATGGTCCTGGTGGACCTGGACGGCAAGGTGCTCGAAGGTACGCTGCGCCCC
>JAAYUR010000441.1 GCA_012517645.1 Treponema sp. | reverse complement strand
TCCAACGCCATGTCCTGGCTGGGGGAGGCGGCGGTGTTGTCCCGGACCTTCCGGGTCATCGCCCCGGACATGCCCGGTGAGCCCGGCTACAGCGAGGAAACCCGGTTTCCCCCGGCCGGGGCGAGCGGATCCTGGAGTTTTTCCTGGGCGGCCCGGCCGGGCCCTCGTCCCGCCGTTCGACTCCCGTCCCTGGTTCCTGAGTCCCGAGTCCCGGGTCCCAGGACCCGCCGCCCTTCGCCTTGAATCCCCGGGAGTATGAGGGTATTGTAGAAGGGAAGGAGGAACCATGCTGGACTTTTTAGTGAAAGGCGGCCCCGTCCTGTGGGTGATCATCGCTCTCTCCGTGGCGGGCACTGCGATAATCCTGGAGCGGCTCCTCTACTTCCGCAGGATCAACACGGACGAGGAAAAACTTTTTCTGCGGGTGAAATCCTCGGTGGAGAAGGGGCACTTCGACGAGGCCCTGGCCATCTGCGACAACAACCTGTCCCCCCTGTCCGGGCTCATCCGGGTGGGGATCGAGCACCGGGGCTACCCCGAGACGGTCCAGAAGGACGTGCTCAAGGACGCGGCGAACCAGGAGATTCCCCAGCTGGAGAAGAACGTCTCCGCCCTGGGTACCATCGCCCACATCGCCCCCCTCCTGGGCCTCCTGGGCACCGTGACGGGGACCATGAAGGCCTTCGGGGTCCTGGGTCAGTTCGGGGCGGTCAGCGATCCCTCGGTCCTGGCCAAGGGCGTGTCCGAGGCCCTGATCACCACCGTGGCGGGCATCGTCGTTTCCGTTCCCGCGGTGATCTTCTACAACTACCTGGTGACCAAGGTAAACCTGATCCTCATCAAGATGGAGAACCAGGTGAACACCCTGATTCTGATGATCAACTCCGTGACCCGCCCGGAAGGCGCCCGGGGCGCCTCGGCCCTGTCGGACTGGAAGTCCCGGAAGAACCGGGAGGGCGACGCATGATCATCGAGCGGCGCCTGAAACCCCGGCACACGGTGGATCTAACGCCCCTCATCGACGTGGTCTTCCAGTTGGTGATCTTCTTCATGATCTCCAGCACCTTCAAGGTGACCCCGGGGATACGCCTGGAGCTGCCTCGGTCGGCGACGTCGGAGTACGTGCCCCTGACGGAGATCCACATTCTGGCGGTCTCGGAGCAAGAGATCTACCTGAACAAGCAGCAGACCTCTCTGGAAGGGCTCCCGGTACTCCTGGCCAAGGCCGTCGAGGGACGCGCCCCGGACCAGATGCGGGCGGTCCTGGAGGGGGACCAGGGGACCAGCTACCAGCTCATGGTGTCCGTGCTGGACGCCCTCCGGAAGAACGGGATCGAGGGGGTCGGCCTGGCAACCAAGCCGGACAAGGGGCCGAAATGACCGCCCTGAACGCGGATCCCCGCCAGGCCTACCTTCGGGCGGAGGCCCGGAAGCGTTCGGCGTTCTCCCTGGGGGTTTCCGGAGCCGTCTACCTTTTGGCCCTGGTGATCCTCTGGGTCGCCGGCCTACTCCGGCCGATCGAGTACTCCGAGTACGCCGGGCCCGTCCTGATCCGCCTTGGCACCCCCGAGGGCGCGGAGGTTCCCGCTCCGGAGCTGCCCCCGGCCCCCGAACCCGTGCCGGAGGCCGTTCGACCTCCCGAGCCTACTCCGGCGCCGGCGGCCTCGATCCCTGCGCCTCCTCCGACCCAGACCGCCCGGGCACCGACCGCCAAAGCTCCGGCCTCGCCTCCTCCCTCTCCCACTCCCATCGTGCCCTCCACCGAGGGCGCCGTCTCGGGCCCCGTCAAGGGCGAGGAGCACGGGAACTCCCACGAAACCACCTTCGACGCCACCGAGGGGAGGGTGGGGCGGAGTCTATACGTTCCGATCTGGACCTTCATGCCCCTGCCCCGTACCGTGGAGGACCGGGTCTACAGTCGCATCCAGGGAGACGGGTTTCGCACCGCGGTTGAGCAGAAAACCCGGTTCCGGAACCTGTACGAGTTCGAATCCGGAATCTGGAGGTTGAAGCAGGACGTGCCCCTGGACCAGCGCCAGGGCATCTGGTTGATCTTGGAATCCGGGAATTACGACCTGGCCCGGGCGGAATACAAGACCGGCCGAGCCCTGGCCCCCGTGCAGCTCCGCTTCCGGGTCGGTCCCGCCCAGGGGAACCGACCTCCG
>JAAYUR010000447.1 GCA_012517645.1 Treponema sp. | reverse complement strand
CTCGGTCAACCCGAACAAGTAGGCCCGTTCCAGGCGGCCCCGGCGGGCCGCCTGTATCCTTGATCCGCCGGGCGCCCTCCCGGAAGAGGATGCGTTCCCCGGGCGCCCGGCAAGGAAGCACGCGAGTGGAAACCATTCTCCAGGCCGTGGACCTCTGCAAGGTGTACGGCAACGGCACGGCGGCCAATAAATTCGTCAACCTGACCGTGCGCAAGGGGGAGATCCTGGGCCTGGTCGGGGAGAACGGGGCCGGGAAGTCCACCCTGATGAAGGTGGTCTACGGCGAGGAGCCTCCGAGCTCGGGGACCCTCCTGCTGGACGGGAAGCCCGTCCGGTTCGGATCCTCCCGGGACGCCATCGCCGCGGGAATCGGCATGGTCCACCAGCATTTCATGCTGGTGCCCTCCCTTACCCTGGCGGAGAACCTGGTCCTAGGCCGGGAACCCCGCAAGAAGTCCGGGATGTACGACCTGGACCGGGCGGTGCGCATCGCCGAGGAGCTCTCGGCCAAGTACAACCTTCGTATCATCCCCCGGGCCCGGGTTGTGGACGTGTCCGTGTCCATGCGGCAGAAGCTGGAGATCCTGAAGACCCTGTACCGGGGCGCCCGGATCCTGATCCTGGACGAGCCGACCTCGGTCCTGACCCCGCAGGAGACCGACGAGCTCTTCTCGGAATTGAAGGCCCTGCGGGACAAGGGCCAGACGATCATCTTCATCAGCCACAAGCTGGGAGAGGTCTTCCAGATCTGCGACCGGGTGACGGTGATGCGGGACGGCGTGGTCATCGCCACCCACGACATCGGGGACGTGGACCGCCAGACCATATCCAACGAGATGGTGGGCCGGGAGGTCCGGCTGACCTTGGACAAGGAGCCCGCCTCTCCGGGCGCCACGGCCCTGGAGGTCCGAAACCTCTCCTTCGTGGACGACTTCGGCATAACCATGGTGGACCGGGTCTCCTTTTCCCTGCGGAAAGGGGAGATCCTTGGGGTCGTGGGGGTGGACGGGAACGGCCAGTCCGAGCTGGTCCGCATCCTGACGGGACACGCCCGGACCCTGACGGGATCGATCCGCAAGGGCGGGACGGACCTGACCAACGCTTCCCCCCGGAGGATCCGCAAGGCCGGTGTCGCCCACGTCGCGGAGGATCGGATGACCGTGGGAACGGCCCTGCCGGCCAGCATCGCGGACAACCTACTGGCGGACCGCTACTCCGAACCCGCCTTTACCGGACCCGGAGGCTTCCTCCGAAGGTCCGCCATCCAGGCCGAGGCGGCGGGCATCGTGAAGCGCTTCGACATCCGCTGTTCCTCCCCGAACCAACCCGTCGCGAGCCTCTCGGGGGGCAACATGCAGAAGGTGGTCATCGGGCGGGAGTTCACGGCGGCCGCGGACGTCCTGATCGTGTCCCAGCCCACCCGTGGGGTGGATATCGGGGCCATCGAGTTCATCCACAGGACCATCCTTTCCATGCGGGACGAGGGCAAGGCCATCCTCCTGGTGTCCTCGGACCTGGGGGAGGTCCTTTCTCTCTCGGACAGCCTGATCGTGATGCACGCGGGAAGGATCGTGGCGTGGTTCCCGGACGCGGGCGGGGTGACGGACAAGGAGCTGGGGCTCTACATGCTCGGGCTCAAGACCCAGGACGAGACGGAGATCAGGAAGGTGCTCCATGAGTAGCGGGATCGAAAAACGGCCTCCCTTGGGCAGGCTGGGACTCTTCTTCACGAACCGGGACGCCCTGGAGCCCGCCCTGATCACCCTGTTCGCGGCGGTCTTTTCCCTCCTGGCGGGGGTGGGCCTCATCTTCCTGGTCAGCAAGGAGCCCGTCCAGTCGGTGCGGAACTTCCTCCTGGGGCCCTTCCTGCGAACCTACAACATCTACTACATGATGATCGCCATGGTGCCCCTGACCTTCACGGGCCTGGCCCTGTGCATCATCTACCAGTCCAAGCACATGTCCCTGATCGTGGACTCCTCGTTCTACATCGGGGCGGTCACGGCCACGGCGGTGGGCATCCACGTCGCCCTGCCGGCGGGCTGGCATCCCGCCTTCGCCATGCTGACCGCCGGGATCGTGGGGGGCTTCATAGGCCTCCTGCCGGCGATCCTCAAGATCCGGTGGCGGGCCAACGAGTTGGTCTCGTCCCTGATGCTGAACTACGTCTTCTACTTCTTCGGAAGCTTCCTGATCCTCTACTTCCTCCGGGACCGAAACCAGACCATCCTTTCCTCACTTCCGTTCCGGAAGACCTTCCTGCTCCCACGGCTCATCCCGAACACCCAGCTCCACGCGGGGTTCATCGTGGCCGCGGTCTTCGTGGTCCTGGTGTCCGTGTTCCTGTACCGGACCAAGTGGGGCTATGAGATCCGGATGATCGGAGCCAACCAGAAGTTCGCCTCCTACGCGGGGCTGTCGGTGTCCACGGTGATCCTCTACTCCCACTTCGTGTCCGGCTTCCTGGGCGGGATGGGAGGAGCCATCGAGATGGCGGGGCTCTACAAGGCCTTCATCTGGCAGATGAACCCCTCCTACGCATGGGACGGGGTCATCGTGGCCATGCTGGCCCGGAAGAACCCGAAGTTCGTGCCCCTGTCCGCCTTCTTCCTGTCCTACATGCGGGTGGGTGCGGACTTCATGTCCCGACGGGGGGACGTGGCCTTCGAATTCATCACCCTGCTCCAGGGCCTGATCATCCTGATCCTGGCCTCGGACAAGATCGTGAACTACTTCAAGGCCCGGAGGCTCCAGCGGACAGCCCTGGCGCGGACTGTCGAGGCCCGGGCCGCCGGGGCGGGAGGCGCGGAATGATTGAATTCCTGGCCTCCGTATTCGGCTCCTCGAACTACTGGTTCATCGTGGTGCGGTCCACGGCCCCCATTCTCCTGGTGACCCTGGGGGCGGTCATCACCGAGCAGGCGGGGATCAAGAACATGGCCCTGGAGGGATCCATGCTCTGGGCCGCCCTGACGTGGGTCCTGGCCAGCGCCTGGACGGGAAGTCCCTGGATCGGCCTGGCCGCGGGCGTCGCCGCGGGGGTGGCCATCGCCCTGATCCTGGGCCTCTTCGCCCTCAAGCTGGACGCCAACGCCGTCCTGGTGGGCATCGCCCTGAACCTCCTGTCCACGGGAGGCACGGTCTTCGTTCTTTTTTCCATCACCGGGGACAAGGGCATCTCCTCCTCCCTGCCCAGCAAGGTCCTGCCCATGGTCTCCGTCCCCCTGCTCCGGGACATCCCCTGGCTGGGGAAGGTCCTGTCCGGGCAGAACCTGATCGTGTACCTGGCCGCGGCCGCCGTGGTCGTGATCCACGTGATCCTCAACAAGATGACCATCGGCCGACGGATCCGCGCCACCGGGGAGAACGTCGAGGCGGCCCGGGCGGCGGGGATCGACCCGGACCGGATCAAGTTTTTCACCCTCATCGTATCCGGGATCCTGGCGGGCCTGGCGGGCTGTTTCCTGTCCATGGGCTACACCTCGAACTTCACCTCCGGTATCTCCGCGGGCCGGGGCTACGTGGCCAACGCCGCCCAAGTCGTGGCGGGGGGCACCGCGGTGGGCTCCATCTTCGCGGCCCTGATCTTCGGGGTGACCGACGCCCTGGCCACCTTCCTCCAAAGCCGGGGCCTTCCGCCGGAGTTGATCCAGGCCCTTCCCTACGCGGTGACCATCCTGGGCTTCGTGGTGGTCACCCTGATCGGGGACAAGCGCGAGGCGGCCCGGAAGCTCCGGCTCTTCGCGGGGAAGGACGACCGGTGACCTGCGACCTGGTGATCGAGAACGCCGCGGTCCTGACCGTGGACCCGGCGTGGAACCTCTACGAGCCGGGCTTCCTGGCGGTCCGGGGGGATACGATCGCCGCCGTCGGCCCCATGGCGGGGCGCCGGGGCTGGGAGGCCCGGACCGTCGTGG
>JAAYUR010000318.1 GCA_012517645.1 Treponema sp. | reverse complement strand
TTGAGGCGTTCCTCGAACTCTCCCCTGTATTTGGTGCCCGCCACGACCGAGGCCATGTCCAGGGTCAGCAGGCGTTTTTCCGCCAGGATGTCCGGAACCTGGCCTGCCACGATTCTAAGAGCCAGACCCTCCACGATGGCGGTCTTGCCGACCCCGGGTTCGCCGATCAGGACCGGGTTGTTCTTTGTTCTCCGGGCAAGGATCCGGACGACCCTCCGGATCTCCCTCTCCCGGCCGACCACGGGATCGATCCGGTCGGCTCGGGCAAGCTCCGTAAGGTCCCGGGCGAACTCGTCCAGCAGGGGCGTTCGGGCGGATCCGACGGGGGACGCCGGGCGGAGAGCGGGTTTTTGAACCGAGGCCGAACCGTCCCGGGCCGAGGATCCCTCCCGGGATAGGGCTTCCTCCCGGGACGCGGTCAGGTACTTGACGGCGCCTCGGATCTGTTCGTAGTAGACCCCGTACCGGCCCAGGAGGGCCTCGAAGACGGAACCGCTCTCCCGGGCGGACGCGATCACCAGGTGCTCGGTCCCGATATACTCGGAACCCGCCAGGTGGGCCTCCTCCGCGGCGGTTTCCAGCAGGGACTTGAGCCTGCGGGACAGGGGGACGTCCCCGAGCATGAAACCGCCTTTGCGGCCCGAAGCCGTCTTCTCGAGCTCGATTCGGATCTCCGTGGTGTCGATCTTGAGGCTCCGCAGGGCCCGGTAGCCTATGCCCTCCCCCTCCCGTAGCACGGCGAGGAGCACGTGCTCGGGAACCAGCTGGTCCGCGTGGAAACGCTTGGCTTCCTCCTGGGCCAGGACGGAGAGTATTTTCTGGGCTCGTTGGGTCAACCCCTTGAACATACTAAGAAACCTCCACCAGGGACGCCCGGGCGACCAGGGATCTGAGAACCCGGGCGCGAACCTCCTCGATCCGGACCGGTTCCGGACCTTCCGCGTCGGAGGAGCCCTCGTTCGCAAGGTACTTCAACAGGTGCGCGTTCCGCAAGCCGTAAAAACCGCCGGCGGCCTGGGCCCCGGAAAAGCCGGATATCATTCCGGTCCTGGCTCCCAGACGAAGACGGGAAAGAGTTTCCGCCCCCTCGTCATAGCCCACCCTGCGGGCGTACCGGGCCGTGCCGAAGGCCCGGAACACGGTGTCCCGAACCGCTTCCGGGTCATGGGCCAAAAGCTCCTCCCGGGCACCCTTCTCGTACGCGGAGATTCGGTCGACCGCGTCTCCCAGCCGGACCAGGATGGATTCTTCGTCCGTCCAGAGGCCGCGGGGGGTTTCCAGCTCATACAGTGCCCCGGAGGACGCGCTCTCGTCGGACCAGAAGCCCCGGACGGAGAGCCCCGAGTCCAGGGCTGTCCGGAGGGCCCGGTCCACGAGGCCCGCCATGGCCAGGGCCGGCAGGTGCAGGGTGACGGAAGCCGAGAGGCCGGTGCCCCAGTCCGCGATCTCCGCGCAGATATACCCCGCGTCCGGGGAGAAGGCGTAGTCCAGGGATTCCCCCAGGAGACCGTCGACCTGGGAGACACGGCGGTACGCCTCCGCGAGGTTTCCCCCCGAGGCCTCCGCCCGAATGCGCAGATGGTCGATTTCGTTGACCGTGCACCAGAGGGGGCTTTCCCGATCCAGGGCAAGGATGTTGGAACCCTGGACGGCGTAGGATTGGGGCACCAGGTCCCTCTCCACGGCCATGCGGCGGTCCAGGTTTCCGGCCTCGGACAGGCGCAGCAGGTCGAAGCGGCCGGCGGCGCCCAAGGCGGTTTCCGAGATCGCATCGACCCGTTTTGTCCGCTCTTCGTCCGCCCGCCCCGGGAAGGGGAACCCGGAAAGCCCCCTGCGCAGGAGCACCCGGCAACTGACCGCGGCTCCCTCGTCGGCCGGAACCGGAAGCCGGGAAAGAAAGCCGTCCAGAATACCGCTCATGACGCCTCCGTCCCGAGGGATCGGATCAAGTCCCGGAGCCGGGCTGCGAGCTCGTAGTCCTCCGCGTCCAGGGCGTTCCTCAATCGTCCTTCCAAGTCCTGCCGGGCCGCGGAAGCTTGATCGCCGGTCCCCCTCGCTATGACCTCGACGCCGGAGGCCGATCGGCCGGAGGCGGCGAAGCGTCTAGGCACGCTGCCCCGGTAGGGACCTCGGCGTCCCCTCCTCTGTAGAAAGGGAACCAGGTCCCCCCGGAAGGATTCGAAACAGGCCGGGCAGCCGAGGCGGCCGGTCTTCCGGACCTCTTCCAGGCGGATTCCGCACGCGGAGCATACGGTCCTCTTTGCCGGTCTCTCGGGGTCCTCCCGGACAGGAGAGAAGAGGTCCTCCAAGGATATCTGCAGGCGTCCGTCCTTAGCGGAGATGCCCTGCTCCCGGGCGCACTCCGAGCACAGGGAGGACTCCCCGGCACCTTCCCGGCGTATAAAGACGGTGGCTTCCCTCGCACCGCACCGATCGCATATCATTGATATAAACTATACTCAATCGCCCGTGGAATTGGATAGCCGTAAGCGGGATTTCCGTTGACTTTGTTTCGATATTTTTATATCGTATTTTCGGAGGATACCATGACTCGAAGAGGTTCTGCGTTATTCGTCTTCTTCCTGGCGACAGTCCTCGCCGTTCAGCCCGTGCTCGCCCTGGGAAGCCGGGAGGCCCCGGCCTCCGGCGTCCTTGTAAGGCTCGGAGCCCTGAAGGGCCCGACGGGAATCGGGCTGGTTCGGGTATTCGAGGCGCCGCCTAAACTAGCCGGAGGGGATACCCTGGAACTCCAGGCCGTAGCATCCGCGGACGCCATGGCCGCGAAACTGGTGGCCGGGGAGCTCGATGCGGCCGTCCTGCCCGTCAACCTGGCCGCCAAGTTGTACGCCTCCGGCCTGCCCTATCGGTTGGCCGCGGTCGTCGGCATGGGGATGGTTTCCGTGGTGACCACGGATCCTGAGATCCGCACCTTCGAGGATCTCGAGGGCCGGGAAGTCCACGTGGCAGGCCAGGGGGCTACCCCGGAATACTTGATCCGGACGATCGCGGAAGCCCGGGGCCTTGAGCCCGACAGGGACCTTATACTGGCCTTCCGCCTACCCTATCCGGAGATCGCCGCCTCCCTGGTGGCAGGCCGCATTTCCCTGGCGGTCCTCCCGGAACCCTTTACGACCCAGGCCCTCATGGGCAATCCCAGTGTCCGGGTTCCGTTTTCCCTGGACCAGCTCTGGGCGGAAGCCACGGGCCGCCCGGGCTACCCGATGTCCGTGCTCGTGATCCGGGATTCCCTCATCCGGGACCGCGCGGCTTCGGTCCGGGCCGTCCTGGACGCCTACGCCGAGTCCATCGACTGGGTCAAGGCCAATCCCGCGGAGGCGGGAATACTGGTGGAAAAGCACGAGCTGGGATTGAAGGCCGCCGTAGCGGCCGCGGCCATTCCGCGGTCCGCCTACGTCTTCACCCCCGCTCCCAAGGCCCGGCCGGACGTGGAGGCCCTGCTTTCCGTGTTCCTCAAGATCGAGCCCAAGTCCGTCGGGGGCAAGCTGCCCGACCCGGGTTTCTATGCCGAAATCCCGAAGCGCTAGATCCGGAATCGCGATCCCGGCCCCGGCCGCCGCGGCCGCGGGGGCCCTGGCCTTCCTGCTCGTCTGGGAAGCCGCGGCCCGGGGGGTCGGCTCGGAGATCGTTCTGCCCCCGCCCCTTCGGGTCGCGCGGGCCGCGGCGGACCTCTTCCCGACCGCCCGGTTCCTGGCCGCCCTGGAGGGGACCTTCCTGAGGGGACTGGGAGCCTTCGGGATCTCCATGGCCGCGGGCATCGCCGTGGGCCTGGCCTGCGGGCTCTCCCCCGTCCTTGCCGCATCCCTCTCCCCGGTCCTGACGGTGATCCGCGCGACCCCCGTCCTGGCGGTGATTCTTCTCGCCCTGATCTGGTTTCCGGACTGGGCGGTTCCCGTCTTCGCCGCGGTCCTGATGGCGTTTCCCGTCGTCGTGGCGGACGTTCGCCAGGGAGTCCGGTCCGCGGATGCGGGGCTCCTGGAGATGGCCCGCCTCTTCCGCCTGCGGAAACGGGACAGGGTCCGGACCATCTACCTCCCCGCCCTGGCACCCCACCTGGCCTCGGCCTCCCACGGGGCCCTGGGCCTGTGCTGGAAGGTGGTCGTGGCCGGGGAGGTCCTGAGCCAGCCGGCCCGGGCCTTGGGGACCGGCATGCAGGGTGCCCGGATCCAACTGGAAACCGCCGAGGTCCTGGCATGGACCCTGGCGGGCATCCTGCTCTGCGCCCTCACGGACGCTGCGTTCAAGCTCCTGCAAAGGAAGGTCCCCGTTGCCCTACTCCCTGCGTGAGATCCGGAAAACCTACGGGCCCCTGAAGGTCCTGGACGGCTTTTCCCTGGACGCCCCGGAACATACGGTCACCGCCGTGCTGGGACCCTCGGGCTGCGGCAAGACCACCCTGCTCAACATAATCTGCGGCCTGATCCCTCCGGACGATGGGGAGCTCCGCGGGTTCTCGGATGCCCGATTCAGCTACGTCTTCCAGGAGCCCCGGCTGATTCCGTCCCTCTCGGCCCTGGACAACGTGGAGCTGGTCCTGAGGGCCTCCATGGACCCTCTGCAACGGCGGGAGAGGGCGATGCGGTTTTTGATCGCCGTCGGCCTCGGGGAAGACCGGGGCCGCAAGCCGTCCCAGCTATCGGGAGGCATGCGGCAGCGCGTCTCCCTGGCACGGGCCTTCGCCTATCCCGCGGACGTCCTTCT
The DNA here is from genome assembly GCA_012517645.1 of Treponema sp. Taxonomy (GTDB): domain Bacteria; phylum Spirochaetota; class Spirochaetia; order Treponematales; family UBA12059; genus JAAYUR01. The sequence continues at coordinate 5,195 of JAAYUR010000318.1, read as the reverse complement.
CCTGGACGAGCCCTTCCAGTCCGTGGACCTCAGGACGCGGATCGGATTGATGGACGCCTTCCTGGATCTCCAGGCCGCCGATCCCCGGACCGTAGTGTTCGTCACCCACGAGGTCAAGGAAGCCCTGTACCTCGGGGACACCGTGGTTGTCCTCTCGGACAAACCCGCCCGGATCCTGGATCGGAAGGAGCTTCTGCTCCCCCGGGACCGACGCAGATACGGCTCCCCGGACCTCTCCGACGTGGAAGCCTCGCTCTACCGGCTGATACTGGGATGAAACGAGGCTTACCAGAAATGATCATGACGACGAATTACTTTGCCGGGCGTCCAACATCCAGCAGCCGGCGGACCGCGGCGGCCAGGACGGCCTCGGTGAACGGCTTGGCCAGGAAGGCGGACTCGGGCAAGTCCGGGGCCTTTTCGGAATATCCCGAGACGAAGAGCGCCCTCAGCCCGGGACGGTCCGATCGAAGGCGCTGCACCAGGTCGGATCCGCTCATGATCGGCAGTCCTATGTCCGCCACGATCAGGTCCAGGGGTTCGGAGTGGCGTTCGGACACGAGTATGGCCTCTCCGGGGTGCGCCGCCGCCACTACGGAGTATCCTCGGCGGGCGAGGGCCCGCTCCATGAGGCGACGGATCTCGTCGTCGTCCTCCACGACCAGGATCGATTCGGTGCCCTGGTCAGTCTGGGGTTCCCTGTCCCTGGGGGCTTCCCGGATCGACTCGCCGGGGATACCCGGGAAATAGATGGAAAAGGTGGTGCCCTCTCCGACCCGGGATTCCAGATCGATATACCCGTTGGATTGCTTCACGATCCCGTACACCGTGGCCAGGCCCAGCCCCGTGCCGCCTTCCTTGCCCTTGGTCGTGAAGAAGGGCTCGAAGATTTTCTCGTAATCCTCGAACGGGATGCCGGTGCCCGTATCCTGGACCGATAGAACGACATAGGACCCTTCCGGGACTCGTTCGAACGCCCCGGTTCAGGGCGAGTCCGAGGCGACGGACGCCAGCCGTACCTCGACCTGACCGCCGTCGGGCATCGCATCCCGTGCGTTCACGACCAGATTCAGGATGATTTGCTCAAGGTGGATGGGGTCGATCCGGATGAAGGGCAGGCGCTCTTCGGCTCTCAAGGTTAGATGCACGTTCGCGGGCAACAGGCGTTCCAGCATGCGGTGCATCTCGTCGAGGACTTCCCGGGGCTGGATCAGCTTAGGCTCCATGGGCTGGCGTCCGGAAAATGTAAGGAGCTGTCGGGTTAAAGCTTCCGCGCGCTTGACCGCCTTCTTGACCCCGTCTACATCCTCCAAAAGCCGGGCGTTCCCCTGCGCCTCCTCTCCCATGAGGTTGGCGTACCCGAGGATCGCCGTTAGAATGTTGTTGAAGTCGTGGGCTATGCCTCCGGCCAGACGACCGACCGCCTCCATTTTTTGGGCCTGCCGCATGAGCCGTTCGCTCTCCCGGAGGCGCCTCTCCATCATGGCCCTGTACAGGGCTATCTCAATGGAGGTCCGGAGTTCCTGCTCGTTGAAGGGTTTCAACAAGTAGCCGAAGGGCTGGGTGATCTTGGCCCGGGACAGGGTAGTCTCGTCCGCATAGGCCGTGAGCAGGATGACCGGGACGGCTCGGATGTCCGCCAGACGCGCGGCGGTCTCCACTCCGTCCAGCTTGCCCTGAAGCTTGATGTCCATCAGGACGAGGTCGGGATCGAGTTCCTCGACCCGCTCCAGGAACTCCTCTCCCGAAGGCAGGATGCCCCGTACCGAGTATCCGTTGCGCTCCAGGTATCTCTGGATATCCAGGGCGACGATGAATTCGTCCTCTACGATGACGATGGCGGCTCCGTCGGCCATGGCCTATCCTACCGGACCGAGGCCGTCTGGGAGACCGTCCCGGGAAGTTCCGCCCTGAACACCTCGTCTATGTCGAGCAGGATGATGAACTCGTCCCCCCGTTTGGCGATCCCTTCGATCACGGCCTCGTCCAACCGGCTGCCGAGGCGAGGCGGTTTTTCCGTGTCCCCGGGATCGAGATTGATCACTTCCCGGACTCCGTCCGCCAACATTCCGACGGTCAATAGCTCGCCGTCGTAGTCGAGCTGCAGGATGATGATATTGGTGCCTTCGGAAAGCTCGGAAAGTCCCATGCCGAACCGCATCCGGAGATCCACGACCGGAACGACGCTGCCCCGGTGGTTGATCACGCCTCGCATGTGGGGCGCGGCCCTGGGCACCCTCGTCACGCTCTGCATCTCGAGAACCACCTCGACCCGGGATACGTTCACGGCGTAGAGCTCCCGGCCGAGGTAGAAGCAGAGGTATTCCCCGGAGCGGCCCGACAATTCCGACATACCGAGCCCCCTAGTCGATGACTTTCTTGACCACGCCCAAGAGCTTGTCCGCGCTGAAGGGTTTGACGATCCAGCCTGTGGCGCCGGCCTCCTTGCCCTCGTTCATTTTCGACCCCTGGGACTCGGTCGTCAGAACGAGTATCGGGACGAACTTGAACGCGGCGAGTTCGCGGGTTTTCCGGATGAAGGTGATACCGTCCATGTTCGGCATGTTCACGTCGGTGATCACGAGGTCGAGCTTCCCCAAGCCTTCGAGCATCTGGAAGGCTTCCAAACCGTCTTTGGCTTCCACGGTTTCGTACCCTTCCTGGTTCAGTATGTAGGTGATGCTCTGGCGGATCGCCGTAGAGTCATCCACGATCAGAATCTTCTTTCCCATCGATCCTCCCTGGCTGCGCCTTCTTATCGAGCCTTGCGCAAGACTTCTTCGAATATTCTAGGCAGGGGAAGGACGATATCCACCCCTCCCATCTTGATCGCCTCGTTGGGCATGCCGAAGACGACGCTGGTCGCCTCGTCCTGGGCGATGGTATACGCTCCCGAATCGTGGAGCTCCTTCATGCCCCGGGCGCCGTCGTCCCCCATCCCCGTCATTATAACCCCTACCGCGTTTTTTTGCGCGTACCGAGCCGCGGACCGGAACAAGACGTCCACGCTGGGCCTGTGGCGGCATACCAACGGACCGTCCTTAACCTCCACATAGTACCGCGCGCCGCTCCGCTTTAGAAGGGTGTGTCGGTTTCCGGGAGCGATCAAGGCCCGGCCCCGGATCACCGTGTCGTTATCCTCGGCTTCCTTGACGGTGATCCGGCAAAGACCGTCAAGTCGGCGGGCGAAGGCCGCGGTGAAATGTTCCGGCATATGCTGGACGATGACGATCCCCGGCGCATCCTCCGGCAAGGATTCCAGGAACTCCTTCAGGGCTTCCGTGCCGCCCGTGGAAGCGCCGACGACGACGACCCGTTCCGTGGTTTCCAGGACGGCCCGTTCGGGGCCCGGCTTCGGTAGCATCACGTCCGCGGTCAGCTTCTGGCTGACCTCGGGGATACGGATCGGCGCGCGGCGTTCCTTGGACCTGGAAAGATTCGCGGCCCGAACGACGTCGCAGATCTCCACCCGGCTGTCTTCCAGGAACTGCTTGGTGCCGAGCTTGGGCTTCTGGATGATCTCGATGGCCCCGTACTCCATGGCTTTCAAGGCGTTGTCCGAGCCCTCCTCGGTCTTGCTGGAACAGATCACGACCGGTATCCGATACCTTTCCATGACGGTCTTCAGGAATGTGATGCCGTCCATGCGCGGCATTTCGACGTCCGAGATGATGACGTCGGGGAGTTCGGTCTCCAGTTTCTTCAAGGCGAAGATGGGATCCGAGGCCACGGCTTGGACGGAGATCTCGCGATCCATCTCCAGAATTTCCTTAAGGGTCTGACGAACGACCGCGGAATCATCCACGATCATCACCTTGATCGACTTTGCCATATCCCGTTTCCCTCTTCTCATTCCCGTTGGTATATGGTCGGAGCCGTGCCTCGCAGGGGCAGATTCATGCCTGTCAAGGTTTCCGAATGCCCGATAAAGAGCCACCCGCCCGGGCGGATGTGGGCGCAGATGTGGCCGAGTATGCGCTCCTGGGTGGGCCGGTCGAAGTAGATGATGACGTTCCTGCAGAACACCGTATCGAAGCCGGAAGGCACGGGATAGGTTTCGTCCATGAAGTTGACCCGGCGGAAATCCACCTTCGCCCTTAGCTCCGGACGGATCCGGACTTCCGCCCGATCCGGGTTCTTGCTGCGGAGCAGGAAGCGTTTCTTGTAATCGTAGGGAATAGGTTCCACCTTGTCCATGTCGTAGATCGCGCGCTCCGCGGCCTCCAGGACCCGGGACGAGATATCCGTGGCGAGGATCCGATAGTCCATCCGGGGCGTCCGGGACCGGAAGTCCTCCAGGACCATGGCGAGCGTATACGGCTCCTCCCCGGAGGAGCATCCGGCGGACCAGAAGCTCAGGGTTCTCCCCGCGCCGTTCTCCGCCAGCCCTGGAAGGATACGGGACCGGAGAAAGTCGAAATGATCCGCCTCCCGGAAAAAATCCGTCTTGTTCGTGGTGACCGCGTCGATCATGTTGATCATCTCGGTCCGCAAACCCCGCTCCGAGAAGACGTAGTCCACATACTCGCGGAAGCTGCCCAAACCGTGGAGCCGAAGCCGCTTCTGCAAGCGGCTTTCCAACATCACCCGCTTGGATTCGGGCATGCGGATCCCCAGCTCCCTCTCGATGAAGGAGGCAAGCCTCCGAAACTCCCGGTCATCCAGGGACGCGAGCTGTGGGATCGTCGCGGGTGAAGCGTTCCGGGCGGCCAAGATCTAACTCGCCTGCACCTTGCGCTGGGAATCCGCCTGAACCGCCTGGGCCAGCCGATTCACGTCCAGGATCAGCGCGACCGTACCGTCCCCCAGAATCGTGGCTCCGGAGAGGCCGGACACGTCCTTGTACATCCTGCCCAGGGGTTTGATCACCGTCTGGTAATCGCCGATGACGTTGTCCACGACAAAACCGAGTCGGAAATCCTGGGCGTTGGCGATCACAATTTGGGCGATCTCGGGCACATCCCCGGGAACCTCGAAGTAGGAGCGCAGATCCACAAAGGGCAGCAAGTCCCCTCGGTACGGAATAATCCTGCGTTCCCCGACCTTTCGCAGGTCTTCTTCGGGGATCTCGATGCACCCGTCCACGGAAGCCAAGGGCACCACATAGTATTCCCCGCCGACGGTGACCAGTAGCCCTTCGATGATGGCCAGGGTCAGAGGAATCTTCAGGGTCATCTCCGTACCGCGTCCGCGCT
>JAAYUR010000402.1 GCA_012517645.1 Treponema sp. | reverse complement strand
TAGCAATTATATCTAAATTGTCAATGTTCCCGGCGGGGTCGTATATCGGCTCCGACCGGATCCCCCCCCCCGGATCCGCGGCCCGACCGGGCTAGGCCGGCGGGTCGGGGGTCGGGTTCCGGCCCGGCTTATTCGTCCGCGCCGAGCGTCGAGGACAGGATCGGGGTTTTAGACCTCCGGTCCAGGGCGTACAGCGCCGCCAGCAATCCCGCCGCCGAGACGAACCCGGCCAGGCCCGTCATGCCGACGGTCAAATCCGTCCCTCCTGCCAGGGGCATGATCGAAAGACCCGCCGTGGCGTTCATGCTTCCGTGGGCGACGGCGGCGGCCACCGCGGATTTGGTCTTGAGGCGGATGTACAGGTAGACCGGGGACAGTAGGACGCAGTACAGGATCATAAGGAACACTCCCAGGACGCGGTGCTCGGGATAGTTGTGGCCCTGCAGGATGATCGGGGCATGCCAGAGGCCCCAGACGGCGCCGGTGAAGACCGAGGCGGCCCAAAAGGAGGAACCCTTGAGCTCCTTTACCAGGAAGCCCCGCCATCCCGCCTCTTCCCCGAACCCGAAAAGGGCGTTGATCGAGATCCCCGCCGCGAGGCCTTGGACCAGGGCAAGGAGCAAGGGAGGCGCAGACCCCGCCGTCTCCCGGATCTCCGCGATCCTCTCGGGGCTCATGCCCTGGGTCAACCGCTCGATAAGCTGGGACATCGACGGATCGTAGCGGACTCCGGGCATGAGTAGAGAGATGCCCAGGGTCAGGAAGGCCAGGGCCGGGAAGAGGAGCCAGGCCAGGAAGAAACCCTTCCAGCCCATGCGAAACCGAAGACCCAGAACGTCCTTCAAGGGCGTCCCGGAGGGCCGAACGGTGGATAGGATCAACGCCGTGATCAGCGGAGTGACCATGAAGAAGGTCAAGAACGCGAGGAACACCGGGGTCCCCGGCCGCAGTCCCGCCGCCCGGACGACACCGGCCAGGCCCCAGGCGACGGCGAACTCCAGGGCCAGGAAGATCCAGCCCCGCTTCGTAACCTGTAGGTTCATGTCCGGTCCTCCTTACTTCTTGCCTTCTGCGGAATCAGGGGCCGCCGGTACCCGGGGCTTCGCGTCCCCGTGGAGTCGTTTCCAGCACTGCCAGGAGTACAGGAACACATACGAGACGCCCAGGATCGTCGGGACCAGCGTCACCGCGCCCACGATCCAACCGGGCCGGAAAGCCAGGGAGAGCAGGAAGGACGCTCCCATGATCATGAAGACCACCGCTCCCCGGCGGTGGGTAAGGCGCCAGACCTCGTCGTCCGCCAGGGCCCAGGGAGTCTTGATCCCTACGAAGTAGTTGCGCTTGAGGCGTCCCAGGTAGTTGCCCATGATGATGAACAGGATCCCGATCAAAATGCGGATCGCAAGGCTGACGTCCATCGTCGAGCCCAGGGCGGCGGCTACGGTGATCCAGACCAGGCCCGTCATCACGAGGACCAGGATCACCTGGAGGATCTCGTACGTCTTGGCGTGCTTTTCGTACGCGTCCCTCCGGGGATCGATCCGGGGCAGCCAGGCCATGAGCAGCGCGACGCCCAGGGGCAGGCAGCCCAGGATCAGGATGCTCCATCGGGGTCCCCAGGAATCGACCTCGCCTTCGAAGTTCCAGTGCATCGGGATGGTGTCCGGAAGGAAGAAATACGCCGCGCCGGTACCGGCCAGGGAAAGGACCGCGATCGCCAGAAGGAACCTAGTTGTCTTCATCGCTCTTCTCCTTGGAGCCCCTCATCTCGTACACCCAGGCGAGCACGTCCTGGAATACGGTGGTATTGAGGGAATATATGATGTTCTGTCCGTCCCGCTCCGCCTGGACCAGGTCCGCCGCCTTGAGGATCGTCAGATGGTGGCTGATGGCCGGCTTCCCGATGTCGAAGGCGGAGGCGATCTGCCCCGCGCTCAGGCTTTGCCGTTTCAGCATCTGGAGTATCTCCCTTCGGGTCGGGTCGGAGAGGGCCTTGAAAACGTCGTTCATGACGGCGCCTCCTTTTGTTCGACAATTCGAAAATTATCGAATTGTCGAATAAATGTCAAGGCCCGGAAGCGATTCCGAGCCGCGTCCCGAGGCATTTCATTCCCGCCGGGCCGTATCGCGGCGCTCGTCGTAGGGATGGAACTTACGCCAGAAGCCCGCGGGGACCAGGAAGCTGATCGCTTCCGGAAGGACCCCGACCTCCAACCGGGCCTGCCCGTTCTCCCGGGGGCGACAAAGGTGAACCTCGCCGTCCACATGCCACAAAAAAGGCTCCGGACAGGAAATGGAGACCCGCTTAATCTCGAAGCGCTCGATAAGGGGCTTCCCTTTCCGGGCGAACCGGGCATTGATCCGGGGGTGCCAGCCGTTCCAAAGGGACACAAGGTTCCGTAGGACGTCAAGTTTGTTCTCGAAGTTGAAGAGGTAGAGATCCAAAAACCCGTCGTTGCAGACCACGTCCGGGCAGACCTTGAAGAGGCCGCCGTAATAGGGACGGGTCCCCATTTCGATCATGACCGGATCCGCCTCCAGGCTCAGATGATCGAAGGGAAACTCGGCGTTGGTCCGTCTGCCCAGCAGGGCGTACTTGCCCCGCTCCAGGTCCAGGCGGTACGTCCGCCCGTCGGAAAGAGGCTCGAAGGCCGCGAGCCCCAGGCCCGAGCGGACGTAGTTGGCCAGACCCGGACGCGGGAAGCCGGTGCGGCGGGAACGGTTGCGGGCCCGGCGTTCCAGGACCCGGACGTCGAATCCCAGGCCGCAGAGCTGGCCGTAGAAAGGAGCCCCCGGGTTTCCGTCGTCGATGACCAGAAGGTCCACGGCGATGCGGTAGTCCATGGTCGCGCTCTCCGAAAAAGCCCGCACCTGCCGGAGGATCGGGAAGGGCACCTCGTAGGAATCCTGGATCCCGTTCCCGGAGCCCCCTCTCAGGAACCCGACGTTCTTCCCGGAGCAGCCGGATCTGATCAGGGCGTTCAGAGCCTCGTGGGCGGATCCGTCCCCTCCCCAGACGATGAGATTCCGGAACGAACCCGCTGCGAAGTCCTCGATCTCCCGAATGAAGTGCTCCCGGTCCCGGGTGATCACCACCCTGCCGGCCCGGTGCTTCTCGAGGAGCCCAAGGAGACGCCGAACCAGGTGGGGCGTGCGGCTGGGATTCACGACGACGGAACAGGTTTCCAGGCCCATGGCGGGGAGTATACCCGGACAGTATGACAAGGACCAAGCCCTCGGGGTAGTATCCCCTGGTTCCGGAGGTACCATGAACACCCGTTCCGCCTACCTGGCCGGCATCGCCTGGTCCTCGATCTTCGGCTTTTCCTTTCTGGTCACCAAGGCCGCCCTGTCCGCCTTTTCTCCCCTGGAGCTCCTGGCCCTGCGTTTCGGCCTGGCGGCCGCGTCCCTGCTCGCGTTGACAGCGGCGGGGGTCGTCAAACCCGTCTTCCGGGGCAAGCCTCGGGGCATCCTGGCCTTGGTATGCCTGTTCCAGCCTGTGCTGTACTTCGCGGCCGAGACCTACGGGGTCCGGCGGACCTCCACGAGCACCGCCGGGCTGATCCTGGGAGCCCTTCCCGCCGCGGTGGCGGCCCTTTCGGTGCCCATGCTCCGGGAAAAGCTCTCCCGGGTCCGGACGACGGGCCTGATCCTGTCCGTGGCGGGAGTCTCCCTGGTGGCCGCCGCCGGAGGCGGCGGCGGCGCGGACCATCCCGTCGGAGTCGTCCTTGTCCTGTCCGCCCTTGTGAGCGCCGCCTTCTACAACGTCTTTTCCCGTCGAGCCAGCCGCTTCTACGGACCCGTGGAGATCACCCTGGCCAGGATGGTTTCCGGGGCGGCGTTCTTCGGCCTGGCCGCCCTGGTCGAGAGGTTACTGGCAAGCCCCGGGGGATCCGGCGCCCTTTCGCCGCGCGCCGCGGGAGCCGCAGCCTGGGGGGCCGTCGCCTATCTGGGGATCCTGTCCTCGGTCGTGGCCTTCTTCCTGGTCAATTTGAGCCTGTCCCGGCTCAAGGCGGCCCAGGCCTCGGTCTTCGGGGCCCTCACGCCGCTGATCGCCCTGGCCGCGGGAGAGCTGCTGCGCGGGGAACCCGTCGGCCCGGCCAAGGGTCTGGGCGCCGCGGCCATCCTGGCGGGGCTGTGGATCACGAACGCGCCGGATCCGAACCCCGTCCCTGGTGGTACGAAGCTTGTGCCGCCTCCGAGGGACGAAGCGACCGGAGCTTGAGCGGCCGCAACCCCGGCTGGTGTCACGAAGCTTGTGATACCCGTACCCAGGGCCTGCCCGGCCGGTCCCGGGGCCGTTCCGGACAGGGGCTTGTTCGTCTTGGGATCACAGCCACACCAAGCTTCGTACCACTACTCCGAACGAAAGAAGAGCTTCAGCTGGCCGTAGACCTCCGGGTATTCGGACTTCAGGAGGATCGGCTTCTCGAAGAAGTACTCGCAGGCTACGGCGAAGAACTCGTCCGGGGATTCCGCGGCGTAGGGATCAAGGCGCGGTCCCCGCCGCCGGGACCTCCGGCGGGGCGCCCGGGCTACCTTTGCCCGCAGGTCCTCGTAGGCTTCCGTGAAGGCCCGCCGCCAGGCCTCGCCGTCCATGTCCCGGTGCAAGGGAGGGCTGCCGTCGAAGGATCCGTCCCGGCCGTCCAGTTTGTGGGCCATCTCGTGGATGACTACGTTGTACCCGTCCCCCCGGCCCGAGGCCTCCACGTCCTCCAGGGACAAAACCACGGGGCCGAGGTGGAGAACCTCTCCCGCGAGCCGGTCGTCGTATTCCGTGATGACCCCCGCCTCGTCCACATCCCGACGGGTGACCTCGTATTCCCGGGGGGTGACCAGGATGGTGGTCCAGTCGGAATACCAGTCCAAATCAAGCCCGAGCAGGGGCAGGCAGGCCTGGGCGGCTATGGATACCCGGATCCGGTCGTCCGGAACGGCGCCCTGGACGGGGCGGAACTCCTTTTCCGCCAGGAACATGGTGGAAAGCTCCCGCAGTCGACGGAGTGTATCGGGATCCAGCCCCCGGAAGATCGGATGCTCCCGGATCACCCGGTCCCAGAGATCCCCGGGTAATGGCGACTGCTCCAGGGCGCGTCGGCGGCGGGCGGCGCGGAGGAAGGCGAGGGGGCCCACGGCCCTAGATCCACCGCAACATGCCCGCGAAGACCAGGAGAAGGAGGGCGTCCACCAGGGCGAGAATCCCGATGAAGCGCCGCTGGCGGCCGGGCGGCCAGTCGTACGCCAGGTTCGCGGCCAGGAAGAAGGGGATGTACACGGTGACGAAGACCGGGAAGGCTCCCCACCAGGGGTAGACCCAATGGAAGGCGGGGGTCTTGGCCAGGAAGATCTCGAAGACGGAGAAGAAGCCCGCGTTCAAGACCGCGAAGAGGATGCGGTTGTTCACGCCGAAGAGCTTGGTCTTGGGATCCTCGGGAAGGATCTTCGAGAAGATGAGCCCCGCCACGGCGAACATCATGGACAGTTCCCAGCCGACGCCGACCAGGAGCAGGAAGGACGTTCCTGAAGGGACGGTCCAGAGGGCGTGGCCGGTAAAATGCTGGATCAGGGCGTTGGCGATCTCGTAGAGCCAGTGGACCATGTAGAGCGAGAGCCCCGCGGCGATGCCCTTCCAGTTCCTGCGCTGGATTTCGCTGAAGTAGATGTAGACCGTGAAGGCTAGAAGGGGGATGGCGTACCACTGGAAGGTGTCGGGGTTCCGGAGGATGGAGAGTGCCTGGGCGGTGAGTTCGGGACGGTTCAGGTTCATGGGGCCTCCTGGGCGCTTATATGGTAGCATTGCATGTCCCCGCTGGCGAGCGCCTCGGAAGGGCCTTCCGAGGGTGGACGAGCGGGGGCGGACGCGCGATACTGGCGTGTATGGACGAGAGCAGTTTCATCCTGGGCGTGGACCTGGACGGCGTGGTGGGGGATTTCTACGCGTGCATGCGGCAGATCGCCGCGGAATGGCTGGACCGGCCCGTGGAGTCCCTTACGACGGAAGTGTCCTACGGCTTGTCCGAGTGGGGGTTGGAGGAATACGGCGGCTACGAGAAGCTGCACCGCTTCGCCGTGACCCAGCGGGATCTGTTCCGGATCCTCCCGCCCGTGAAGGGCGCCTCGGCGACCCTGCGCAGGCTCTCCGAGCGCGGGATCCGTATCCGCATCATCACCCACCGGCTCTTCCTCAAGTATTTCCACAAGGAAGCCATATCCCAGACCATCGACTGGCTGGACGCCCACGATATCCCGTACTGGGACCTCTGTTTCATGAAGGACAAGGGGGCGGTGGGGGCCCACGTCTACATCGACGATTCCCCCTCGAACGTGGAGAGCCTCCGGGCCCAGGGCTGCCGAACCATCGTGTTCGGAAACTCCACAAACCGCCACCTGCCGCCCCCGCGGGCGGAGTCCTGGTCCGATGTGGAACGTCTGGTCCTGGAGGCCCACGAGGAGTGGCGGACCGGGACCCTCGCCCTATTCGGCGCGGCCGATTACGTCCAGCGCCCCTGACGGGGCGTCGAACGGACGGGGGCGGTCGGCAGCGGACGTATTCGGATCATCCGCTGTCCGCCGCCCGTCCCTTCGTCCGGTTCCCGGCCGCTCCCCGGGCTCCCGGGTCCTGCCGCCTTCCTACATATTCTTCCAGAACTTGTACCAGTCCCTCTCCACCTCTTCCAGGGACTTGAGTGGGTAGTACTTGTACCCCGACTGGGCCGCGAACATGAAACCGTGGCGCAGGAATTTGTAGGAAATCTTGTCATAGGGGCAGTCCAGGGACAGGCCCTTCACGTTCTTGCCCGGTGTGGTACGCACCTCCTGGATGGCGGACCGAAGCCGGGCGGGATGGATCCCCGGGACAAAGCAGCGGATGAAGGGGTTTTCGTCGAACTCCGCCAAGAAGTCGTCGGCGTTGAAGTCCAGCTGGGTGTAGAACATGCAGGGGGCACCCTTGGGCTGCTTGGGATCCGTGATGTACTTGGAGTACTCGATGAAGTTGAACTTGGTCAGGACCATCATCTTGATCGGGTTGATCTCCAGGATGATGGAAAGGACGTCCCCTTCCACCTGGGGATCGTAGTCCGAGGACTCCAGGGCCACGAACTCCCCCAGGGAATTGCAGATGAACAGCTGGCCCAGGGCCGAGTAGTCCACGTGCTCCAGGGTCCGGTAGCTCTTGATGAACTTGGTCGCCTTGGGCCGGCCGTCCTCGTGGGGGATGAGCTGGGAGAAGGCGGTATCGATGTCGAAGTAGGGATGCCGGAAGGCCGGGTCGATCTCCACGAAGATCAGCCGTCCCTCGAAGTACCGGGTGGACCCCTGGACGTAGTGCTTGGCGAAGTGCTCGGGCTCCAGTCCGCTGGCGATCAGGGAATGGTTGGGATGGATGATGAGGTACAGGTGCTTCTCGTCTGCCATGTTCGTCTCCTTATCTATGTCTATCGCAGGTCCCGAAGGATCGGCGCGATGACCAGGGCGATGATGGACATCAGCTTGATGAGGATGTTGAGGGCGGGCCCCGCGGTGTCCTTGAAGGGGTCCCCGACGGTATCCCCGACCACGGCGGCCTTGTGGGCTCCGGAGCCCTTGCCGGCCCCTCCGGGCCGTCCCTCGATGAGCTTCTTGGCGTTGTCCCAGGCCCCTCCGGCGTTGCTCATGAAGATGGCCAGGAGGACCCCCGTGAGGGTCACCCCGGCCAGAAGGCCGGTCAGCATGGGGATGCCCCCCAGGACGCCCACCAGGACCGGGGTGACCGCGGCGATCACTCCCGGCAGGATCATCTTCTTTAGGGCGGACAGGGTGCTGATGTCCACGCAGGCCCGGTAGTCCGGGGTCTCGGTCTCCTCCAGGATGCCGGGCTTCTCCCGGAACTGCCGGCGGACCTCCTCGATCATCGCGAAGGCGGAGACGCCGATGGCGTCCATGGCCAGGCTGGAGAAGAGGAAGGGAATCATCCCCCCGATGAGGAAGCCGACAAGGACCGGGACGCTCACGATGGACAGGTCCAGGGTGTCCGCGGCTCCCGTGGCCTGGACGAAGGCGCTGAAGAGGATGATCGAGGTCAGGGCCGCGGAACCGACCGCGAAGCCCTTTCCGATGGCGGCGGTGGTGTTCCCGACCGCGTCCAGGGAGTCCGTGATCTCCCGGACCTCCTTCTTCATGGCGCTCATGACCGCCAGACCTCCGGCGTTGTCCGCGATGGGGCCGTAGGCGTCCACGGAGAGCTGGATGCCCAGGGTCAGGAGCATCCCCAGGGCGGCGATGCCCACCCCGTAGAGCCCCGCCAGCTGGAAGGAGCCCAGGATGGCCGCGGCGATGACCAGGATCGGGGGCAGGGTGGAGAGCATGCCCACCCCCAGACCGCTGATGATGGCGGTCGCGGAGCCGGTGTCGCAGGCCCGGGCGATCTTGAGCACCGGCTTGGTGGAGGTTCCCGTGAAGAACTCGGTCAGGGTCCCGATACCGACCCCCGAGGCCAGGCCCAGGACCGCGGCCAGGAAGAGGTGAAGGGCGCCGTACCCCTTTTCGAAGGTCTCGCCGCCCAGGATGAGCGCGATGACCGGATAGAGCCCGGCGGTGGCCAGGATCGCGGCTCCGAAGGTTCCGGTGTTCAGGGCCTGCTGGGGGGACTTTCCGGGTTTGGCGCGGACCAGGAAGGTCCCCGCCACGGAGGCCAGGATCCCCACGGCGCAGAGGGCCAGGGGCAGGAAGGAAAGTCTCATCTTGACGGAGTCCGTCGCGTTCATCACGTTGGCGCCCAGGACCACGCAGCCCACGATGGAGCCGACGTAGGACTCGAAGAGGTCGGCCCCCATGCCGGCCACGTCGCCCACGTTGTCCCCCACGTTGTCCGCGATGACCGCCGGGTTCCGGGGATCGTCCTCGGGGATGCCCGCCTCCACCTTGCCCACCAGGTCCGCCCCGACGTCCGCGGCCTTGGTGAAGATGCCGCCTCCCACGCGGGCGAAGAGGGCTATGGTGCTGGCCCCCAGGGAGAAGCCCGACAGGATGGGGAACACCGTGTCGTGGAGCGCCCGGGCCTGGTCGCCGAAGAGGCGCAGGCCCGCGGAAAGGACAAGGGCGATTCCGAGCATGGCCAGGCCGACCACGGTCATGCCCATGACGGATCCTCCCGCGAAGGACACCCGGAGGGCACCGTCGATCCCCGTCTCCGCCGCCTGGGCGGTCCGGGAATTCGCGGCCGTGGCGACCTTCATGCCGAACCAGCCCGCGGCCGCGGAGCAGAGGGCTCCCAGGGCGAAGGAAAGCGCCTGCAGACGCAGGGGGCCCCGATTGGCCACCGCCAGGAAGAGGGCGGCGATCGATACGAAGGATACCAGGATCTTGTATTCTCGGGTCAGGAAGGCCTCGGCGCCCTCGGCGATGTATCCCGATATCCGGGACAAAGCGGCATTTTCGACCTTCAGCCGGTAGATCCAACGGGCTTTCAGGAAGGCGTAGAGCACCGCGAGTCCGCCTCCGACGGCGGCGACCGCGATCAACAGGGAGGGCATGGTTCTCTCCTTGCTATGTTGGGATGTAGCCCCGGAGGTACCTTCCCCGGGAGCGGAAGTAGTATACCGTGAACCGCATGTGGTGAAAAGTGAAGGAAGAACGGCGTATGGAAAGAAGGAACCCAGGGACCTCTTGAGGCGGCCGGGCCGGCTACAGCCGCTCGCAGCGTCCGTACCTACAGAGCACGGCCGACTCCGACGGATGCTGAACCGTACAGGGGGGGAGAGCGGACCAGGGCAGGATTTCGGGGGACCCGGCGATCGGCACGCCCCCCGCCGTATGGAGCCAAGCCCAGGACCTGAAATCGGCTTGAAGAGGCACGCCGGGACCGCAGGGAGCGGCCTTCCCGGATACGACTAGATCCGCCCGGGCCAGGGCGGCCCGGGCCAGGGAGGAACTCGAGGGGAGGGGTGCATCGAAAGCGGCCGCGGGTATGGGCTTGAAGTCCGCGTTCCTCGACTCGATCCACGAGACCTCCCCCTCCCCGCCGTCCCGGAACGACAGGGTCAGGGCCTTCAATTCCGAGATGACGCTCTCCCGGTTCCGGTCCTCTTCCTGCAAAAAGCCGGCGAAGAGGAGCATCGCGGCCGCGTCTTCCAGGTAGGTCGTCGTATCCAACCTTCCGTCCAAGGAGGAGTGATACAGACGTCCCGCGGAATAGTGCCGCTCGAGCAGGGTGGAAAAGAGCCTCCGGGCGTCTTCAAGGGCACCGGAGTCGCCCAAAAGACGCCAGGCCTGCACCAAGGCGATCCCCGCCAGGGCGTTCCAGGAGGTGACCACGAGTCGGTCGGGAGCCGGCTGGGGACGCTTGTTCCGGGCTTCAAGGAGCAGGGCTCGGGTTCCTTCGGATAGGGCGGCGCCGGACCCCGGTCCCGACCGACGATTCCTCATCACCAGGTGGTTTCTACCCTCGAAGTTGCCGCCCGCGGTGATACGGAATAGCGAGTCAACCTCGGCCCTCCGTCCGGGATCCAGCAAGCCGTCGAGTTCCTCGACGGACCAAAGGTAGGTCGCCCCTTCACGGTGCTCCGTATCCGCGTCGAGCCCGGCGATGAAGAGCCCGTCCCGGGCGAAGCTGTCCCGCAGGCAGCGGAGCACGCCCCGGGCCGTTCCGGCGTAGTCGGGCCGGTCGAAGAGCCGGGCCGCCAAGGCGTAGACCCATAGCGCCTGGGCCTGGTCGTAGAGCATTTTTTCGAAGTGCGGAATGATCCACCGGCGGTCGGTGCAATACCGGAAGAATCCGCCCTGCAGGTGATCCTGGAGACCCCCGGACCTCATGAAATCCAAGGTGGGTTCCACGAGCCCTCGAATCGTTTGCGATGTATCCGGGTCGGCCCCCGCGGCCGCGTACAACAGGAACAGCAGGGACGTATGGGGAGGGAATTTCTGGCCGGTCCCCAAGCCTCCCCACTCCGGGTCCAGGGCTTGCCGCCAGGCGGATATGCGGGTTTCGAGCTCGGCTTCTCCCTCGGGCGTCCCCGCTTCGGGCCGGCCGGAAATCTCGAAGGGTTCGACGGCCGGACCCCGGTTCCGGTAGAAATCCAGGACCCGTTCAAGGTAATCGACGAACCCGATCCGGCCGTACCCTCCCCGAAGGGGGATGTAGGTGGCGGCCGCGAAGGGTGATCCCTCGGGCGTCAGCACCACGTTGAGGGGCCAGCCGCCCTGCCCATAGTGTTCGGTCATGAATTCCATGAGGTAGCGGTCCAGGTCCGGACGTTGCTGCCGATCCACCTTGACGCACAGGAAGTTCGAGTTCAGCGCCTCCGCGGCGCCCGGGTCCGAGAAGACTTCCGAGGCCATCACATGGCACCAGTGGCAGGTGGCGTACCCGACGCTCACGAATAGAGGCTTGCCGATCTCGGCCGCGTGCCCCAGCGCCTCCGGCGACCACTCCTGCCACCAGACCGGGTTATCCGCGTGCTGCCTCAGGTACTCCGAGGAGGAGCGATCCAGGTTGTTCCTGTGGAAATCGAGGCTTCCCATTCATGGAATATACTGAATCCGGTCGCAATCGAGCCAATTTCAAAGGTCGGTCACTTTTGGAATCGGCTTTGCGATTGCCCGCGGCGATTGTGTTGCAACCGCTGCACCCGATCGCGGATTTCAAGGCGGCTTTTTCAAAACTCCCTGAGTTTTGAAAAAGCCTCAGGTTTAAAAAAATCCTCGATCCTGATTTTTTTCTCGAGTTGTCTTGAGGGTTCCCGGCCCTTGCCCGTCCACAGTCCACCGCGTGCGGGCTTCCCCCGCCCGGGCGTGGGCTTCCAGCCCCTCCATCCGGGCGAAGGCTGCGGCGTCCCGATAGAGCTCCGTGGCGGCGGCGGGGTCGTCGATCCGGATCCAGGTCCGTACCCGCAGGAAGGAAAGGGCCGAAAGTCCCCCGGCCAGGCGGGCGTGGCCCCCCGTGGGAAGGACGTGGTTGGGTCCCGTCCCGTAGTCCCCCAGGACTTCCGCGGCTCCGGCGCCCAGGAAGACGGCTCCGGCGTTGCGGATCCGACGGGCAAGGTCCCCGGGATCCGCGGTGAGTAG
>JAAYUR010000312.1 GCA_012517645.1 Treponema sp. | reverse complement strand
GGCCACCGCGGCGTCTCCGAAGTGACCACAGGCCTTGTTGAGCATGACCGCGGCCAGGGTGGCGACGGCCTGTCGGAAGAGAGTGGGCAATCCGCAGGCCAGGATCTCGAGGTAGACGTCCTTCCGGAACGAAGCCCCCCGGAGGGTGATCCGAAGAGCGCTCCTGCGATTCCGGTAATGGGAAAACAGGATGGAGAAACTGAGGATCTGGCTTAGGACGGTGGCTACCGCCGCGCCCCGTATGCCCATGCCCAGGACGAACATGAAAATGGGATCCAGGGCGATATTGACGAGGGCCCCGGCCGCGATTCCCGTCATCGCGAGCACGGCGCTTCCCTCGGAGCGGAGGTTGACGTTCATCACGAAGGAAGCCGCCACGAAGGGAGCTCCGAGGAGTACGACCGCCGCGTATTGTCTAGCGTAGGGAAGGATCGTTCTTGTGGATCCGAGCAGGACCATGAACGGCTCGAGGAGACCCTCGCCGGCGATCGTCAGCGCCAGGCCGCAGGAGAGCGCCGTGAAGAAAGCCGTGGACGCGGCGGCGGCGGCGCGATCCGGCCGCCGCGCCCCGAGTTGACGGGCCGCATAGCTTCCGGATCCGACTCCCAAGGTCATGCCCAGGACCTGAATGATGGTCATAAGGGGAAAGACGATCCCCACCGCCCCGGTCGCGCTGGTGGAGATACGGCCCACGAAATAGGTGTCCACCATGTTGTAGAA
This sequence comes from Treponema sp., assembly GCA_012517645.1. Classification (GTDB taxonomy): domain Bacteria; phylum Spirochaetota; class Spirochaetia; order Treponematales; family UBA12059; genus JAAYUR01. The sequence goes on along the minus strand of JAAYUR010000312.1, from coordinate 4,138 downwards.
GGTGGTCACCATCATGCTGACCATGGTGGGGACGGCCAACGCGGGGATCAGACGAGAGACCGGGCGCGTGGTCATCCGGATGTATCGTTCCTCGGAATCGGTCGAAGTTTTCACCGGTCTTTCCTGAAGAGTTGCTTTTGCAACTATTTTGGATTCGTGGAGAAAAATCAAGAGGAGCGGGCATGCGGCTAGTACAGCTTTTTATACGATTGAATCACACCCGCTGTTCCCGGTCGAAGGGCTTGCCCAGCTCCGAGGGCCCGACCATGCGGGCTTTTCTAACCAAGGCCAGCACAAGGATCACCAGGGCGTAGGGGAGCATCACCGCGAACTCGTAGGGGAAGTCGATCCCCGCCACCTGGATGGAGAGCTGGAGGGACTGGGCCAGGCTGAATAGAAGGGCTCCTCCCATGATCCCGAGGGGGTTCCACCGGCCGAAGTAGACCAGGGCCACGGCGATGAAGCCCCGGCCGGCGATGAGGTCGTCGGCGAACATCTTGGCCTGGGCCAGGCTGAGGTATGCCCCCGCGAGGCCGGCCATGGCGCCGCCCAGGGCCAGGGCCTGGTATCGTATCCGGGCGACGGGGATTCCCAGGGAATCCGCGGCCCTAGGATAGGTGCCGACCGCCCGAACCTTGAGCCCCCAGGGAGTCTTGAAGAGGATGTACCAGAAGACCGGCACGAGCAGGAAGGCCGTGTATACCAGGGGGTTGTGATTGAAAAGGATGGGACCCAGGATCGGGATGCGGGAAAGCCCCGGGATGGGCAGCGACTGGATCCCGGCCACTCCGGTCACTCCTCCGACGTATTTCCGGAAGAGGGTGCCCGCGGTACCCCAGCCGAGCATCTGCAGTCCGATGCCCGCGATGCCCTGGGGGGCCCGGAAGGTCACCACGACCAGCGCGAAGAGGAGCCCAAGCAAGGCGCCCGCGGCGATCGCCAGGACCAGGCCGATAAGGTTGGCGGATCCCGCCAAGGAGGTCTTGGCCAGGAAGTAGGGCGGCAGGAAGGCCAGGAAGGCTCCCATGGCCATGATCCCTTCACAGCCCAGGTTGAAGACCCCCGCCCGCTGGTTGATCGTCTCTCCGAGTCCGGCCAGAAGCAGGGCCACGGAAAAGGGGACGCCGAGGATCAGGATGTTCAGGATGAAGGAACCGGCGTTCATCTGCGCTCCTCCGGATTATCGATGGATGGGGCATCGACCGAGGCCGCCGCGTCGGGTTCATCGGCCAGGCAAGGATCGGGGGAGTCGGACGGGTCCGGGCAGGCTTCCGCGGACAGGGCGGCGGGAATCGCGGCGGGCCTTCCGAAAAGCCGGGCGATCCTGCGCCCGAGCCTGTCCTGCACGTAGGGATTGTTCATGAACTGACGGGCCGAGACGATGGCCAGTATGATGGCGCCCTGCAACACCAGGACCATGTTGGCCGGGACGTCCGCGAGCCGCTGGGTCATGTCCGCCCCCAACAGCAGAAGCCCGAAGAAGAGAGAGGCGGGCACGATTCCCGCCGGGTGGAGGCCCCCGAACAGGGACACCACGATGCCCGTGAAGCCGTAGCCCCCGGAGACCCCCTCGATGGCCCGGCGATGCACGCCCAGGATCTCCACGGCTCCCGCGATCCCCGCGAAGGCTCCGGAAAGAAGCATCGCCGCGACCACGTACCGCTCCACCCGGATCCCCGCGTACCGGGCGGCCTTGGCTTCCGCTCCCGCGGCGCGCATCCGGAAGCCCGCGGAGGTCCTCCACAGGAATAGGAAGACCAGCACGGCCAGGGCCAGGGCCAGATAGACGCCGGCGTGCAACCGGGTCCCGGGGATCAAACGGTCGAGCCAGGCCGCCCGGGGTATCCGGACGCTTTGGGGCGTACCGGATCCTGTCACCAGCTCCTCAGGGTCCATCATCGGGCCCCGAAGCAGGAAGGTGTAGAACTGGGCGGCGATATAATTGAGCATGACGGTGGAAAGGATCTCGTTCACCCCAAGCCGGGCTTTGAGAATGCCCGCCGCGGCGCCCCAGACCGCACCGCCGGCGGCTCCCGCCAGGAGGGCAAGGGGGACGAGCAGGATCTTCGGCAAATCCGGGAAGGCTATGGCGGCGGCGCTGGAGGCCAGGATCCCGACCATCATCTGCCCTTCGGCCCCGATGTTCAAGGTCCCGCTCCGGAAAGCGATCGCGATGCCCAGGGCGATCAGGGTCAGGGGAACGGCCCGGACGGCGATCTCGGTGATGCCGATCAGGTCCTTGAGGGGCTCCGTGAGGATCACCCCGTAGGCCTTGATGACGTCGGCCCCGACGGCCGCGAACACCAAGGCTCCGATGCCCATCGCGGCCACGGCGGCGGCCAGCACCACGGCGGCGTTGTAGAGCGCCTTCATCGTCTTATTCATCGAGGACTCCGGCCATCAGAAGCCCCAGGGACCGCTTGGTCGCGTCCCGGCCCGGGACTATCTTCAGTATTCTGCCCTTATAGATCACGGCGATCCGGTCCGACAGGTTCATGATCTCGTCCAATTCCTCGGACACCAGGAGGATCCCGACACCCTCCGACCGCAAGGCGAGCAGCTGCTTGTGGATGAACTCCTCGGCCCCCATGTCCAGCCCCCGGGTGGGATATACGGCCACCAGGGCCTTGGGCTTTCGCGCGAGCTCCAGGGCAAGGATGACCTTCTGGATGTTGCCTCCCGAGAGGGCTCCCGCCGCGGTATCCACGGACGGACAGCGTATGTCGAAGCGCTCCCGAAGCGTCGCCGCGTTCCGGGCTATGGGACCCAGGCGCAAAAAGCCGTTCCGGCTCCATGCGGCCATTCCGACGTCTTTCAGGACGAGGTTTTCGCGGACCGAGAAGGAGGGGACGATCCCCTCGGTGTTGCGGTCCTCGGGTATGTAGCCCATGCCGGATGCGATCACGGCGTCCGCTCCGCTTCCTGCCAGCTCGACGCCGTCCAGGATCACCGAGCCGGATTCCGGTTTCCGGAGGCCGTTCAGGGTTTCCGAGAGCTCCCGCTGTCCGTTGCCCGAGACGCCCGCCAGTCCAAGGATCTCGCCAGCCGCCACGTCGAAGCTGACCCCGTCCAGGACCAGGTTGCCCCGGTCGCCGCGGACCCGAAGGTCCCGCACGGACAACAGGCCGCGCCCCTCGGCTCGGCTCTCTCCGGAGCATTCCACGCAGGGCAGGGCCACCTCGTGTCCCGTCATCAAGGCCGCGAGGTCCGCGGGGGAATGGTCCTCGGTGCGACCCTCGAATACGATCCGGCCCCTGCGGAGTATGGAAACCGTGTCGGACAGGGCCTTCACCTCGTGGAGCTTGTGGCTGATGAAGATGACCGAGAGTTCCCGGGACATCTTTTTCAAGAGCTCGATCAACTCGTCGGTCTCCTGGGGGGTGAGGGCGGAGGTCGGCTCGTCCAGGATCAGGAAGCGGGCGCCCAGGCAGAGGGTCTTCACGAGCTCCACCCTCTGCTTTTCCCCGACGGAAAGCTGCCATACGTAGGCGTCGGGGTGCACGGGCAGCTCATGGCGCTCCGAGACTTCCAGGATGCGGCGCCGGGCTGCCCCCAGGTCCAGGCGAAGGGGCTTATGGGTGGATTTCATCCCCAGGGCGACATTCTCCGTGACCGTCATGTTCGGGACCAGCATGAAGTGTTGGTGCACCATCCCGATGCCGAGGGCGAAGGCGTCGTTCGGGGAACGGAATCGAACTTCCCGGCCGTTGATGAAAATGCCGCCCTCGTCCGGCTGGTACAGTCCCATGAGGATGTTCATGAGCGTGGTCTTGCCCGCACCGTTTTCTCCCACCAGGGCGCGAACGGAATGCTCGCCTACGACCAGGTCGATGTGATCGCAGGCAAGGATTCCCGGGAAACGCTTGGTTATGCCCCGAAGCTCGAGGCGGTGGATGGGTTCGAAGGGCATGGAGGCTCCCGGAACGGGGCCCCGGGGCGACGGCCCCGGGAACCCTTGGATTTATCAGTACTTCACCGCTTGCCAGTCGATCTTGAGTTTCTGGGCTGTGATGTCGGTTTTGGCTTGCTCGGCGGCCTTTCGGATCGCCGCGGTCAGCACGGGGCCTACGGAGTCGTTGAATTTGTAGATGAAACCGCCGTTCCGGAAGGTCAGGGGGATGTTTTCCCCTCCCAAGGT
>JAAYUR010000205.1 GCA_012517645.1 Treponema sp. | reverse complement strand
CCGGACCCAGTGGTTAACAGCCACTTGCTCTGCCAGCTGAGCTACAGGGGACCGAACGATGGAAAAATAGCCTGCCCCGGGGGGGCGTGTCAAGGCCGGGCCGTTCCCGTCCATCCGCGGGGTCCTCCTCGGACGGGCGGGGCAAGGCTCAGCGTTTCTTCTTCCCCGTATCCGCTGAATCCTTGTGCAGGCTTTCCAGGCGCTTCAAGAGGCCGCCGCCCGCGGGTTTGGGGGCGGGCTTCCCGTTTTTCGGGCTCTTGGCCGGCTCCTTGGGCACCGAAGGCTTCGACGACGCGGGCTTCCGAGGCGACGCGGGCTTGGGGACGGCTTTCGAGGCGGCCGACTCCGTACCGACGGTTCCCGCCTTGGCCGGGGCCCTTTTGGCCGCCGGTTTCGGCGTCGAGGGCTTATTCGGAGCCGGTTTCGGGGCGGACCCCTTTTTCTGAGCGGGCTTCTTGGCCGCCGTCTTTGGAGCCCCGGCCGTCTTCGCGCCCGTCTTGGCCGCCGCGGGCTTCTCTGCCGCGGGCTTGGCGGCCTTCGGCTTGGCGGCGGTTTTCCGTATCGGCTCGGGCGCGGCCCGGGATGACCTCGAGCCGGGAGCCCGGGGCGGCGGAGTCGAGGGGCCGTCCCCGGCTTCCAGGGGCTCTTCCCAGAGCTCCCGGGGCTTTCCTGCGCCGGGACACTCCGCGGACAGGGCCTCCCGGGAAGACAGGCGGACACCCCGGGCCTTGAGGCCCTTAACCCCGTGGTCCTCGATCTTGAACTTCTCCTGCAGGACCCGGGTCTTGGGTTTCGGGGCGTACTTGACCAGGATCGAACCCTGGGACTGGGTCGTGAAGCAGAGGATCTGGTCCCCCTCCGGGACGAGCTGGTAGTCCCTGTTCAGGATCCAGGCGTCGATCCGGCAGCGCTTGATGTGCGGATACCCGGTCTTCGCGTCCCGGTACACAAGGGTGAACACGACGTCCGCGAGGAGCTCCTTCTCCGCGATGCCGCAATAAAGCATCCCCTGGTCCACGAAGGCCCGCTCCGGCACCGACGAAACCGTGTAGATCCCGTTCCGCCGGATCGTCAGGATCTTGTCGTAGGGCGAGACGTCGAACAGGGCGTCCCCGGTGGACACGGAGGTGCCGAGGTAGCCGGTCTGCCCGTCGTACCGGAGGGCCACGTCCCGTCGCGCCGCTTCCTTGACGTCCACCTTACGGAACCCGGCCAGCTCGGTCTTGCGCTTCCACTCGGGCTCGAGCTTTTTGATGATCCCCGACAGGAAGCCCACCGCATAATCCGTCAGGTGGGCCAGGTGGTGCCGGACTTCCTTAAGGCGCTCCAAGAGGCGGGCCATCTCGGCCTTGGCCCGCTCGATATCGTACAGGGAGATGCGGCGGATCGGGATCTTGAGAAGGCGCTCCACGTCTTCGGTCGTCACAGCCCGGCCGATTTCGGAGGCGAAGGGAGCAAGGCCGTCGATCACGGCCTTCTGGACGGCTTCCTGGGTGCGCTTCGACTCGATGGACTTGTAGACCCGCTCCTCGATGAAGATGCGCTCCAGGGTGCGGGCGTGGATCTCGTCCGCCAGCTCCCGAGCCTCCAGCTCCAGCTCCGCCTTCAGGATTCCCGTCAAGCGCTTCGCGTGGTAGCGGATCACCTCGCTCACGGTCATGAGGGTGGGATGGCCGTCCTTGATCAGCAGGAGGTTGCAGGAGATGGTCTGCTCGCACTCCGTGAAGGCGTACAGGGCGTCCACGGTCTCCTGGGAGTACACCCCCCGGGCGAGCTTGATCTCGATCTCCACGGTCTCCGTCGTGAAGTCGCTGATGGAGGCGATCCTGAGCCGCCCGCTCTTTGCCGCGGCTTCCACGCTGGCGATCAGGCTCTCCGTGGTCGAACCGAAGGGCAGTTCCCGTATGACGATGCGCTTGGGGTCCGAGGTGTCCAGGCGGGCTCGGACACGGATTCGGCCGGACCCGTCCTGGTACTCGCCCACGTCCGCGAACCCCCCGGTGGGGAAATCCGGATAGAGCCGGAAGGGCTTGCCCCGGAGGCAGTCGATCTCCGCCTGGAGCACCTCCACGGGGTTGTGGGGCAGGATCTTGGTGCTCATGCCCACCGCGATCCCGTCCGCTCCGAGAACCAGGGCCACGGGGATCTTGGCCGGGAAGACCACGGGCTCCTTGTTGCGTCCGTCGTAGGAATCGGCGTACTCCGTGATCTTGGGATTGTAGAAGATCTCCTTGGCCAAGGCCGTGGCCCGGCACTCGATGTACCGAGCCGCGGAGGCTTCATCCCCCGTGAAGAGGTTCCCGAAGTTCCCCTGCCGGTCGATGAAGAGCTCCTTGTTGGCCAGGACAACCAGGGCGGAATAGATGGAAGCGTCGCCGTGGGGGTGGTACTTCATGCAGTAACCCACGATGTTGGCCACCTTGTGGAACTTGCCGTCGTCCGCCTCGAAGAGGGTGTGCAGGATGCGCCTCTGGACGGGCTTGAGCCCGTCGTCCAAGTCCGGAATGGCCCGGTCCTTGATGACATAGGAGGCGTAGAACAGGAAGTTGTCGTCGAAGAGCTTCTTTATGTAAGCCATGAGGTTTCCTTGCTTTGAATACAACGGTTCGCCGGAATCAACCACGGAGGGCACGGAGTACACGGAGAAAGGAAGGAGGGAGAGAAATGACAACGAGAAGAATCGGTCAGATCAAACGATGGAGGCTCAGCAAATGTACCGACTGGATGTACGTTGGTCGTCATAGGACGAATCTCCGAATTCCGTTCTTCAGAAGCTCGACGTTGAAATTGATCAACAGACCGATACCGATGCCGCTCAGCTTCATGTAGGTCAACAGCTGTGCCTCGTGGAGTCGGCTCGGGGATTCGACGGACTTAAGTTCGATGATACCTTCTCCTTACACGACTATATCAAGCCGGAACCCCGCATCCAGCTCCGATCCCTTGTAGAGGATGGGCAATTCCTTCTGAAGCTCGAAGGGCAAGTTCCGATCCGCCAATTCCCTGCAGAGGCATCCCTCGTAGACTCCCTCCAGCAATCCGGGGCCGAGCTCCTTGTGAGGCTCGATCGCCGCCTCGATGATCCTTGCCGTCAAATCTTCATTTTTCAACATTCTTTCTTGCTATCCCTCATTTTTTTGTTTTTCTCCTCTCCGTGCCCTCCGTGCTCTCCGTGGTGAGTTAATAACGTTCAAAGATCGTTCACCAGGTTCTTCATGATGTAGTCCCGGCGCTCGGGGGTGTTCTTGCCCATGTAGAAGCCCAGGACCCCGGGCACGGCCTTCAGGGTTTGAACGTCCACGGGTACAAGGCGTATGTCCGGGCCTATGAACTGGCCGAACTCCTTGGGGCTGATCTCGCCCAGGCCCTTGAAGCGGGTGACCTCCGCGGCGGCGCCCAGGACCTTCACGGCCTCATCCCGCTCCTTGGGGCTGTAACAATACCGGGTCTCCTTCTTGTTCCGGACGCGGAAGAGGGGAGTTTCGAAGATGTATACGCGGTTCTGCACGACCAACTCCTCGAAATAGGTCAGGAAGAAGGTCAGGAGGAGGTTGCGGATATGGTAGCCGTCGTAGTCCGCGTCGGTGGCCAGGATGATCCGCGCGTAGCGCAGGCCTTCGATGCCGTTCTCGATTCCCAGGGCCATCATCATGTTGTAGAGTTCCTCGTTCTTGTAGATGGCCGTCCGCTTCTTTGCGTACATGTTCTCGGGCTTGCCTCGCATGGAGAAGACCGCCTGGGTGTAGACGTCCCGGGCGCTCACGAGGCTTCCCGCCGCGCTCTGCCCCTCGGTCAGGAAGATCATGCTCCGTTCACCCTGGTCCCCGTCCCCCAGGTGGCACTTGCAGTCCTTGAGGTTGGGGATCTTGAGCTCGATCTTCTTGGCCGCCTCCTTGGCCTCCTTCTTGACGATGTTCAGCTCCGTACGGAGCTTTTCGTTGGAGACGATCTTCTCCTGGAGGCGCTTGGCAGCCTGGGGGTTGCGGCGCAGGAACTCGTCGACCCCCCGCTTGACCTCGTGGAGGATCCAGGGCCGGATCTCCGCGTTGCCGAGCTTGTTCTTGGTCTGGCTCTCGAACAGGGGGTTCTGGAGCTTCACGGCGATGGCCGCCGCGATCCCCTCCCGGACGTCCTCCCCTCGGTACGAGGCCTGGAAGTATTCGTTGACCGCCTTTAGGAAGCCCTCCCGGAAGTACGAAAGGTGGGTGCCCCCGTCGGAGGTGTACTGGCCGTTCACGAAGGAGAAGTTCTCCTCGCCGTAATTGTTCGTGTGGGTGAAGGCGAACTCGATCTTGTCCCCCCGCCACCAGCCGATCTCGTAAAGGGTGTCCTCCCCCACCTCGTCCTTGAGGAGGTCCAGAAGGCCGTTCTCGGAGGAGAAATCGTTGCCGTTCAGGGAGAGGGTCAGGCCCGTGTTCAGGTAGGCGTAGTTCTTGAAACGCTTCTCCACGAACTCCATGTTGAAGGCGAAGTCCCCGAAGATCTCCGGGTCCGGCTCGAACTCCACCAGGGTTCCGTCGGGCTCCCGGGTGGAGCCCTCGGACTGGGAGAGGAGGCGACCCCGCTTGAACACGGCCTCCATGTATTTGCGAGACCTGTGGGAGACGACCCGGAACCGGGAGGACAGGGCGTTGACCGCCTTGGTTCCCACCCCGTTCAACCCGACCGAGAACTGGAAGACCTCGTCGTTGTACTTGGCTCCGGTGTTGATCACCGAGACGCACTCCACCACCTTGCCCAGGGGGATGCCGCGGCCGAAGTCCCGAACCGAGACTTTGCCGCCCTCGATGCGGACCTCGATCCTACGGCCCGCCCCCATGATGAACTCGTCCACGGCGTTGTCCACCACCTCCTTAAGGAGGATGTAGATGCCGTCGTCGGGGTTCGTTCCGGTGCCCAGCCTTCCTATGTACATCCCCGTTCGCAGGCGTATATGCTCCAGGGAAGAAAGGGTCTTGATCTTGGATTCGTCGTAATCGTTCCGGGATGCCATATCCGGGAGTGTACCAAGATGAGGGACTTCCGGCAACAACGGGACGATCCGGAGGGAGAGATGGGGACGCGGGTACGGAAATGGGGTACGGCCCTTACGGTTTTAGCCGCGGGCATGCTGTACGGGACCACGGGAACCGCACAAGCCTTAGCCCCCGTCGGGACGGACCCCTCCTCCATCGGCCTCGTGCGCATCGCCCTGGGGGGCCTGGCCCTCCTGCCCTTCGCGGCGGCCCGGGAGGGCGGCCTCCGAGCCCTGGCACGGGGGCTGTCCCCCTGGGTGCTTTTGGCCGGGGCGGGCCTGGCGGGGTTCCAGGTCCTGTTCTTCCGGGGCGTGATCGCCGCGGGGGTGGCCCTGGGCACGGTGGTCGCGATAGCCTCCGGTCCGGTCTTCGCCGGGATCCTCGGAGCCGTCGTCTTCCGGGAACGGCTTTCCCCGGCATGGTGGGCTTCCACGGCCCTGGCCGCCGCGGGCTGCGCCCTGGTCTCCCTCGGAAAATCGACAGCCCCCGCCCCGGACGCCGGAATAGCCCTTGCCCTGGGCGCGGGAGCTTCCTACGCCGTCCTGGGACTCGGCATCAAAAAAGCCTCCCGGCGCCTCACGTCCCTCGGATCCGTAACCCTAGGCCTGCTTACGGGCAGTCTGTTCCTCGCGCCCGTCTTCCTGGCTTCCGGAGCGAGCATCGGCTGGACACTCTCGCCCCGGGGATTCTTGACGACCGCCCACCTG
>JAAYUR010000277.1 GCA_012517645.1 Treponema sp. | reverse complement strand
TCGTGAAGGCCTCGTGGGACGAGCTTTTGGTCAAGCACATCCTGGACTCCCTGGCGGCCCTACCCGTCCTCGAACGGCTCGGACTGCCTCTCGGCCGGATGGCCGACCTCGGGAGCGGGGCCGGGCTCCCGGGCATCCCCCTGGCGATCTTCCTGTCCGGCTCCTCGGTGACCCTGGTGGAGCGCATGGAGAGGCGGGTGCGGTTCCTGGAGAACCAGAAGGCCCGCTTGGGCTTGTCCAACGTCCGGATCGTCCAGGCCGAGGCGGAGAGGACGCCGGACGGTCCCTATGACCTGGTAACCTTCCGGGCCTTCCGGCCATTTTCCGAGAGGAAGCTCTTCCTAGGTGTTACGAAGCTTGTACCGGCCGGCGGGGCGATCGCCGCGTACAAGGGACGGCTCCAGACCGCCCGGGAGGAGCTCGCGGCCCTCGCCGAGGACCCCGCCCTGGGTCCCCTCGCGGCCCGGGCCGAGGTTTTGCCCCTCACGGTGCCCTTCATGGATGAGGAACGCTGCCTGGTGATCCTGCGGGAGTAGATCAGTCCGATATAATGTCCCGGACCCCGGAATCCACTGTGTGCAGGAGCTTGGCCAACTGGTCCTTGTCCAGGAGGTCCAGAAGGCGGGCCTCCACGAAACGCCGGGCTTCGTCGGAGAAGGTCCCCGCGGAAACCACGTAGCCCTTCCCGGCCTTCACGTCCTTGAGCCGGGCATGGAAATCCCGGACCGTGAGCTCCCCCACCATGCCGGTGGAACGGATGAAGCGGAACAGGATGATGTCCTGCCACTTGGAGGTCTCCACCTCGGTGAGTATGTCCGCCCAATCGTTCTTGTTGACCGCTATGTCCGTGATCTTCACCTTGGCCTTGGGGAAAAAGGAGAGCGCGATGCGCCGGCAGAGGGTCACGAACTCCCCGGTGGCCCCCATGAGGTAGATCTGCAGGTTGCGGTTGGAGTTCAGCTCCCGATACTTGGCCAGCTGGGCGGGGACGTCCTTGTAGTTGGGGAAGATGGACTGGATCTCGCTGAGGACCGCCACCGCCTTGGCCAGCTCCTGGGTGCGGAGGTAGGCCGCGGCCAGGCGGTACTTGAGCTCCACCAGGGTCTCCACGGGGATCTCAGGATGCCGCAGGCCGATCTCGAAGTCCATGATGGCCTTCTGGTACTGCCGCATATTGAGCTGGAGGGTGCCCGAGAAGAGGGACGCGTTGGGCCCCAGCTTGGGGTCCGCCCGGAGGTGGGAGAAGATCCGGATGGCCTGGTCGTTCTGCCCGAGCTCGTAGTAGCATTCCCCCATGGCGAAGATGGAGTCCTTGTCCTCGGGCTCCAGCTCCGCGGCCTTGCGCAGGTTGACCAGAGCTTCCCGATACCTCTTTGCCTTGAACTGGGCGTGCCCCAAGTGCCGAAGGGTCGGGGCGTGGTCGGGCTTGGCCGCCGCGGCCTGCTGGAGCAGGACCAGGGCCTTTTCGAACTGTCGCTTCTGGTACTCGATCAGCCCGAGGTTGAAGTTGACCTCGAAAT
>JAAYUR010000530.1 GCA_012517645.1 Treponema sp. | reverse complement strand
CGGAGCGGCGTTCGTTTTTAAATTGAGGCGAGGGCGGAATCGAACCGAAGCGAGCGCCGAGCGGAGCGAGGATGAGCGCGCAGGAAGCGCGCGGAAGCGAGCGGAGGCGGTCCGGAAGCCCGAGGCAGGAAGCCGAGGGCTGGAGGACGATTCCGCCCGGCGCCTAAAACGAAAAGCCCCCGATAGGGGGCTTTTCGTTTTAGGCGAACTACAACCATTACCTCTCGGGAAACGGCCCGAAGGGCCGTATGGAGCCCGGCGCTTAAAACGACGGCCGCCCTTCGGGGCGGACGTCGTTTAAGCCCAGATCCCCCCGTCTTCCGTCCCATTTCCTCCGGCCGGGTTCCCGGCCCGGCGCTCCTTGGGTTCGATCGCCTCGAAGGCCGGGCAGTGTAAACCCGTAGCCGCGAAGACCTCCGCGGAGGGAAGATTTCGGGACTTGATCCCGAACACTTCACAGCCCCGGGGGTACTCGGGCTCCCAGGTAACGATGAAGTGGCGGCAGGCCAGGCAGTTCGGGGCGCGGGACGGGGGCAGGCCTCGGGGCATCGGATTCTCCGGGAAGTCCGGCCGGGTTGAACCGACCGGGATTTCTGCGTACATTATACCCCATGAATCGCCGAATGGCGCTCCGCCGCCCCTTCCGTTACCAGTTCTACAACGCAACCCTCGTTCTGATCGCGGTCAACGTGGGCGTCTATCTCCTGACCCGGGTGTCCCCGAGCTTCCTCGTCAACCTGGCCATGGTTCCCGCCTTGGTGATGCAGGGCAGGGTATGGCTGTTCTTCACCTACATGTTCGCCCACGGGAGCGTCTCCCACCTCTTTTTCAATATGCTCGGCCTCTTTTTCTTCGGGACCCACGTGGAGCGGGAGCTCGGGTCCAGCGAGTTCCTCCTGTTCTACATGCTTACGGGTCTTCTGGCGGGGGCATTCTCCTTCGCGGTCTACGCGGCCACGGGGGCATGGATCACCTTCTTGATCGGGGCCTCCGGGGCGATCTACGCGGTACTCTTGGCCTTCGCGGCCCTCTTCCCGGGATCGACCATCTACGTCTGGGGTATTCTGCCCGTCCGTGCCCCGGTATTGGTCCTCGCGTATACGGTCATCGAACTCGCCTCCCAGGTCTTTTCCTTCCGGAGCGGGGTCGCCCACCTGACGCACCTGGCCGGCTTCGGGTTCGCGTACCTCTATCTCCTGATCCGCCTGGATATCAACCCTATCCGGAGGTTCTTTCCCCGGGGACCTTGATCCTCCGGGGGGTCCGTCTGGACACCGGCGCAGCCGGCGGGTATCCTTCCTAGTTATGAATCTCTTAGAGTTGGACGACTGGTGCCGGTCCTTCCTGGAAATCGAGGCGTTCAAGAAGATCGACGATTCCCTGAACGGCGTCCAGGTGGGGCGAAAGTCCGGGCCCATCACCCGCGCGGCCTTCGCCGTGGACGCCTGCGCGGAGACGATACGCCGGGCCGCTGAGGAGAAGGCCCAGGTCCTCTTCGTCCATCACGGCCTGTTCTGGGGTTCCCCCGCCCGGATCGAGGGGCCCCTCCTGGAGCGGGTTAGGGGGCTTCTGGATCGGGATATGGCCCTGTACGCCTGCCATCTTCCCCTGGACGCCCACCCTGAGTACGGCAACAACGCTGTCCTGGCCCGAATGCTAGGGCTAGCCGAGATAGAGCCCTTCGGCCTATACAAGGGCATAGCACTGGGCTTTCAAGGAACCCTGGATCCGCCGATATCCCTGGAAGAGGCGGTGCGCAGGATCCTGCCCGACGGGAGCAAGCCTCGTGCGATCCTGCCCTTCGGCCCCGGGCGGATCTCCGGCGCCGCCGTGGTTTCCGGGGGCGCCCCGATGGAGCTCTTCGAGGCGGCGGAAAAGAGGCTGGACCTGTACGTCACCGGGGAACCTTCCCACTCGGTATACCACGCCGCCCAGGAGGCGGGAATACACTTCCTGGCGGCCGGGCACTATGCGACGGAGGTCTGGGGGGTCCGGGCGGTGGCGGAGAAGCTTGCCCGGGAAACGGGCGTTGAGACGGTTTTCGTGGAAGTCCCGACGGGACTCTGAACACAGATATCGGGAGAGCATCGATGGAAAGCCCCAAGCCGAACACCTACCGCCCCTTCCTTTTGTCCATGGCGATCCTGATCGCGGACCAGGTCACAAAGGCCCTCGTCGTCGATCTCATCCCCCGCAACACCATCGCAGTACGAGCTTTCGGCGACTTCCTCTGGATCGTCCACGCCCGGAACACCGGCATCGCCTTCAGCATGGGGGACGGCCTTCCTTCCTGGATGCGGATGGTCCTCTTTTCCCTGCTGCCCCTGGCCTTGATCGCCGGAATCCTGATCTACTACTTCCGAACCGACGAGACCACCCCCGTCCAGCGCTGGGCCTTGGCCGCCATCGTGGGAGGGGGTCTGGGCAACGTCGTGGACCGCCTTTTCCGTCCGGAGGGGGTGGTCGATTTCGTCAGCGTCAAGTTCTACGGGCTCTTCGGCATGGAGCGATGGCCGACCTTCAACGTCGCGGACTCCGCCGTCGTCCTGGGAGCCCTTGTCGTCGCGGGCGCCAGTTTCCTGATCCGAAGTCCCGGGGCCGCCGGGGATGCGGGCGGCGGAACGCCGAAGTGAATCCGCCGGATTCCGAGCCTACACCGCGCCTCCGGCCTCGAGGCGTCCCGATTCGAGCGATCCTGCTCTTCCTGGCGGCCACGATCCTGAACTTCCTGACCGCCGGGATTCTCTTCTTCGGGTTCCTGGCCCTTTGGGGCCTTGTTCTGGCGCCCTGGCTCAAATTGCCGGCATCCTCCCCCGTGATCCTCGCGGCCTTCGTCTTCGCGGTGGCGGGCTCGGGAATCCTCTATCGGGCGGCGGTCAAGCGGTACCTCGGAAGAAAGCGGGGGAACCCGCCCCTCTAAGGCCATGGGTTGGCTCAATAGCGTCGTGATTCCGTAGACGATTCCGCCCCGGCCGGGACTAGACCGGGAGCGGCCCCCCTTTGACGAAATCCCAAATCGACTGCATACTCAAAGTCCCCCCCATCACGTAGTTAGCAAGGAGTCTTCGTATGGCTTCGTTCGAGGAAAAGCTCGCGTCCGCGGGCGTTCGAGTGCCGGAGGTCTACCTGCCCTCCCGCGGCGCGGACTGGGAGGCCTGGGCGGTCGTGGCCTGCGACCAGTACTCCAGCGAACGGGAGTACTGGGAAGGCGTGCGGGATCGGGTGGGCGGCAAGCCCTCGACCCTGAACCTCATCTTCCCGGAGTGCTATCTGGAGGATCCGGACAAGGACGAGCGGATCCTGCGCATCCAGGCGGCCATGCGGGACTACCTGGACCGGGGCGTGCTCTCCAGCGCGGGCGAAGGGCTCATCCTGGTGGAACGCCGCACCCCCTTCGAGTCGGAGCCCCGGAAGGGCCTCATGATCGCCGTGGACCTGGAAAAGTACGAGTACGGCAAGGACTCGGCGTCACTGATCCGGCCGACCGAGGGCACCATCGTGGAGCGCCTGCCTCAGAGGATGAAGATCCGGCGGGGAGCGCCTCTGGAGCTTCCGCACATCATGCTCCTCATCGACGACCCCGGACGGACGGTCATCGAACCTCTTTACGCCGCCCGGGATTCTCTGATTCCCCTGTATGATTTCGAATTGATGACCGGCTCCGGCCATGTCCGGGGCTGGCAGGTCCGCGACGAGGCGTCCCTGGGCAGGATCGCGGACGCCCTGTCCCGCCTGGCGGACCCGGCCGCATACAAGCGCAAGTACGGGAAGGACGGAGTCCTTCTGTTCGCCGTCGGGGACGGCAACCACTCCCTGGCCACCGCCAAGGCGGTCTGGGAGGAGATCAAGCAAGCCAACGCGGGCAAGCCCGGGATCGACCGCCATCCCGCCCGCTGGGCTCTGGTGGAGCTGGTCAACATCTACGATGAAGGGCTGCCTTTCCATCCGATCCATCGGGTGCTCTTCCAGGTCGACGCGAAGTCTTTCCTGGAGGAGCTAGGCCGTCATGGAGACTGCCGGGTCGAGGCACTGCCCCGGACCGCGGCGTTCGAGGCCGTGGACGAGGCAGCCGCGGAACACCGCTTCGCGATCCTGAGCCCCGAGGGAACCCGGCTGGTCCGCTTCCCCCGGCCCAAGGCCAACCTGGCCGCCGGCACCATCCAGGAGTTCCTGGACGCTTATCTGGCCCGGCACCCCGGGACGGGGATCGACTACATTCACGGCCGGGAAAGCCTGGAAGGCCTTTCGGGAAAACCCGGGAACCTGGGGATCTATCTGCCCCCTATCGACAAGGCCGGCTTCTTCGGGACCGTTATACGGGACGGGGTCATGCCGCGAAAGACGTTTTCGATGGGCGAGGCGCCGGAGAAGCGTTTCTATATAGAGGCACGGAAGATTCTTCCGTAGGGGTAGACGGGACGGGGGACCCGGAAGCCGGATCGAGGTTGCCGGCGTCCGTTTCCGTATCGTGTCCACCCTCGGGTGCTTGGTTCCGGAGTCCTGTTGCCCGATTCCTGGTGCCTTCCCGTCCTTGACACTTCGCGAGGGCATGGTAAGATGAGTCGATCAAGGGAAGAACTATCCGTACTCGGGGCACCGCCCGCGTACCGAAGCCCGCGGCTTCGGTACGCGGATTCCGCGCCGGCCGGAGGGTTTCCCGGATCCGTTTGAAGTGATAAGTTCCAGGAGGTTTTTCATGGTCATTCTGCTTGCGGACGCCTTCCTTCCCGACCTACCGAAGCGCCTTGAGGCCTTCGGCGAGGTGACCCAGGACATGGGGCGGGTGGGGGAGGCGGAGGTCCTGATCGTCCGTTCCAAGACCAAGGTCGGGAAGGACGTGATCGACAAGGCCCCGAAGCTTAAGTTCATCATCCGCGGGGGCGTCGGAGTGGACACCATCGACGTTCCCTACGCGGAATCCAAGAAGATCAAGGTGACGAACACCCCGGAGGCCTCCAGCGTCGCCGTCGCGGAGCTGGCCTTCTCCATGATGCTGGCCCTGGCCAGCCGGATCTGCGAGGCGGATTCCTCCATGAAGCAGGGCAAGTGGCTCAAGAAGGAGCTGGAGAGGACGGAGTTGTTCGGGAAGACCCTGGGGCTGGTCGGGATCGGGCGTATAGCCCGGGAGGTCGCCGTCCGGGCGAAGGCCTTCGGCATGGAGGTCATCGCCTTCGATAAGTTCGTGCCCAAGAGCGACGTCGCCAAGATGGTCTCGTTGGAGGAGGTTTGGTCCAAGTCGGACTACATCTCCCTGCACGTTCCCCTGACCGACGAGACCAAGGGGATGATCAACGGGGCGGCCATCGCCAAGATGAAGAAGGGCGTCCGCATCGTGAACACCTGCCGCGGCCAGGTCGTCTCGGAGGAGGATGTCGCCGCCGCCCTGAAGGACGGCCGCCTGGGCGGTTACGCGGCGGACGTGTTCTACGCCGAGCCGCCCGAGGGTTCCCCCCTGCTGTCGGCTCCCCGTACCGTGCTGGCTCCCCATCTGGGCGCTTCCACGGAGGAGAACCTGGCACGGCTTGGGGACTGCATCGTGGATCGGATGAAGGAATACAAGAAGTAAACAGTGGACGGTGGACGGAAGCGGCCCGGGCTTGGGTCGGTTTCCCCGCCGATGCGGCGACGGCGGCCGAATGCGGCCGCGTCGCTCGGTCCACCGACCACGGATCACCGAAAAAGGAGCAAACTATGAAACGCGTCATCAACTACAGCGCCGGGCCCGCGGCCATCCCCCTGGAGGTCCTGGAGCAGGCTCGGGACGAGATGCTCGACTGGAACGGAACCGGCTGTTCCGTCATGGAGGTGTCCCACCGCGGAAAGGAATACGACGCCCTCCACATGGAGACCATGGATCTCTTCCGGGAGATCGCCGGCCTCGGCAAGAACTACGAGGTCCTCTTCTGCACCGGCGGAGCGAGCACCCAGTTCCTCATGCTGCCCATGAACTATCTCGGGCCGGGCAAGGAAGCGGATTACGTGGTCACCGGCAACTGGTCCAAGGCCGCGATCAAGGAAGCCAAGCGCTTCGGCAAGATCACCTTCCCCGCCAACATGGAGCTTGAAGGGGAACGCTTCGTGGCCATCCCCAAGCAGGGGGACCTCAAGCTCAATCCCGCCGCCGAGTACGTCCACTACACCAGCAACAACACGGTGGAAGGCACCGAGTGGCACTACATCCCGGACGTCAAGGGCAAGCCCCTGGTCTGCGACATGTCCTCGGACATCTTCAGCCGCCCCCTGGACTTCAACAAGTTCAGCCTGATCTACGCGGGGGCCCAGAAGAACCTCGGTCCATCGGGGGTCACGGTCGTTGCGGCGCGGGACGACTTCCTGGCCAAGGCCCACGACGACCTACCCACGATGATGTCCTACAAGGTGTTCAAGGACAAGTTCTCCATGCACAACACCCCGCCCTGCTTCTCGATCTACATCCTGAACCTGGTGCTCAAGTGGCTCAAGAAGAACGGCGGGCTTGCGGCCATGGGGAAGATCAACGAGCAGAAGCAGAAGCTCCTGTACGCCGCGATCGACGGGTCGAAGGGCTTCTACAAAGGTCTGGCGGAGGTGGATTCCCGATCCTGGATGAACATCGACTTCAAGCTCCCCACCCCGGAGCTGGACGACAAGTTCGTCAAAGAAGCCAAGGCCGCGGGCATCGTGCAGACCAAGGGCTACCGGACCATGGGCGGCATCCGCCTCTCGGCCTACAACGCCGTGAGCCTCAAGGACGTCGAGACCACCGTGGCGTTCATGCAGGACTTCATGGCGAAGAACGGGTAATACGTTTACAGGATCTCGCCACGGATTCGCGCGAGGCCCGCACGGCGGGCCTCGCGGCGCCGAAGCGAGCTTCGGAGCTTTTCCGTTCAACCAAACTCGGCGAAGCCCTTCAGGCTTCGCTGCCGCGAGGGCGGCTTTGCCGCCCTCGCGCGTCTCTGTGGTTGATTCCTGAAAAATCCTATTTCCGGATCCTCGCGCGAAGGGCGTCGATGCGGCCGCGCAGGCGCTCTGCGTCCTCCTTCGTGGCCCTAACGAAGGGATTGCCCTCCGGGGAGCCGCAGACGGCCCGAAGCTCCTCGGGATTCCGGAAAGTCGCTTGCCGGAAGGGGTTGGTATAATCCTTGGCGCGGCTCAGGAAGACCTGCTCCTCCACGTACCGGGAACACTCCTCCAACAGGTCCAAGGCCTTGTCCAGCTCTTTTTCCCCGATCCCGGGCCACCCCTCCAAGTCCCGGAGGGCCGCCCAGGCGTGGCGCGCCTTGTCCAGGGGATACTCCCCCGCGAGCCGCGCATAGGCCTCGTGGATTTCCCCCCAGGATCCCAGGTCCCCGGACCGGATCTCCGCGACCAGGGCCTCCACCTTGCGGGCGGGCGCTATTTGGCCGCCTAGATTCTCCCAGTCCCGCTCCCGGGGGCCTTCCAAGGCCTCCGCGGCGTCCGAAACCGTCATGTCCGGCCGGGCCTCGAAGTAGGCCAGGATCTCCCTCACCGCGTACCAGTGGAGCATCCGGCGGTAGGCCTTCCACCCTCGCCCGGCTTTGAGGACCAGGACGGGCCGCGTGGAGTTCTCCACTCCGTAGGCGTGAACCGGGATCTTGCCGTCCTCGGGGCCGGACAGGACGGCCCGGCCTCGCTCCCGGAGCGCCGCCGGTCCCGGGGCGGCGGCATCCCCCCCCTCCGCCAGGATCGCCGCCGTGCCGGCCCATTCCTCCAGGAGAGCCCGGGCGCGGAAGATCTCCTCCGCCGTGTCCGGGGCGAAGGGCGAGAACTCCAGGGCCTGGACCCGGGTCAGCCGCTTGTCCCGGGAGGCGAACTTGGACTCGTTCCGGAGCAGGGCGTAGAGGTTGTACATCCACCAGTACGCGGGGATCAGCTCCAGCCGGTCCAGGGCGGGGTTCTCGTTGACCAGGCAGAACGGAAGAGGTATGTCCAGCTCCGCCGGGTAGTCGCCCTTGGACAGAAGCACGTAGGAGGCGAAGCGGGACGAGTGCTTGAGGGACGTGGACAGCCCGGGCCAGAAACCCCGTCCCGCCTGGATCTCCCCGTCGTTGGCCCGGGAGTTGTGGTTCGAGCCGATGGTGCAGCCCGCGGCCAGGTTGGATTGCCCCTGGACCACGCTGGCGATCAGGAAGCTGGTGTTGTGGTGCTGTTCGTGGGACGGGAAGATAAGGTTGTTCAGGAGCTCGCAGCAGGAGACGGTGGAATTGTCCCCCAGGACCGAGTGGATCAGGCGGGCTCCGTACTTTAGGGCCGAGTTGTTGCCCAGGACGAAGCGGATGGCCTTGATGCCGTAGAACGCCCGGCAGCCGTACCCGACGATGCCGTTGACCATCTCCACGCCCTCCCCGATCTGGGTCCTCTCGGCGTCGCTGGAGTTGATGGTGATGTTCTTGAGCTTGTTGGCGCCCTTGATGTACGCGCAGTCCCCGATCCGGGCGTCCTTTATGATCCGGTTGTGCTTCAGGACGCTCCCCGCTCCTATCCGGCCGTACCCGCCCCGCCGGGTCTCGAAGGCCGCCTGGGTTAGGGCCAGGAACCGCTCCATCAGGGCCGCGTCGTCCCGCCTCTTGGCCCAGAGCCACGCGTCGGCGCAGATCATCCCGTCGAAGGGCAGGACGGATCGGCCCCCGGCCTCGTTCATGAGGTCGATCCAGACCCGGACGGACTCGTCCTCCCCCTCCATGACGATGCCGTTTCCGAACTTCGCGTGGTTCGTGGCGTGGATCTCGCTGTTGTTGAGGAGAATACAGGAATCCCCGATCTGGTAGTGGGCGATATAGCCGCAGTCATGGATGGCGCAGGAGTCCCCGATGTCGCAGGACACGATCCGGCTGTCCGTGATGCCCGCCGGGATCTCCAGGTCGTGGTGGGAAAGGATGACGCGATCCAGGCGGCCGATCCTCACGAGCCCCGCGAAGTCGGTTCCCCGGACAAGGTCCGGGACGAAGGGATCCCGCACCAGGATCTTCGACCAATCGGTGCAGGTGTTCCCGTTTCGGGCTAGGGTCTCGATCTCGGGAGCCCGCAGGGGGCGGTAGGAGTCCAACGGCTTGTCCAGCGTGGAATTGCGGAGATAGTACTCGTCCAGCCCCGGGGGAAGCCGCCCGGAGGGGATGAAGCCGAAGCCGTATCCGCCCTCGGCCGAAAGGTTGATGTCGTTCATGCGTCCAGTGTATCCCGAACCGGGCGGACTGAAAAGCGAGGCCCTGCCGGTTGACAAAGAAAGCCGCTCCGGGACATGGTATGCCATGTCGGTTCCCGAACCCCTGGCTGAAGACCCCATCGCGGCGGACGTGGAAAAGGCCGCATACGAGCTTTTCCCCTTATTTGTTCAAGCCGAGAACCGGGTTCTCCGGGACCAGTACGCCATCGCCTTCGCCAACCTCTTGGGAAACCCGGGAGAGTTCTATACCGTGGTTTCCGGTTCCGCGGGGGAGCGGCTGGTCCATGTGGAGCGCCTTCTGCACGCGTTCCGGGAAAACGTCGAGCTGTTGATCCGGAAGACCTGGGTGGAGAAGCACGACGAGAAGAGCAAGGAGAAGGTTCACGAGGACCTCCTTATATTCGTCCAGGAGTTCCAGTCCGGGGCGGTTCGCAAGGCCTTTCCCCACTTCGTGTCCTTGAGCATGGGCATCGCCCGCCTGCTCTTCGGCTCCCAGGCCCAGGCGCCGGATTTCCTGGAATACACCTTCCGGATCGATCCCAAGCTGGGAGTTTTCTACTGGTTCATAGGCCGCCTAAAGGAACAGGAATCCGGGGAAATCTCCGACGAGATCCGCACCTTGGAGCTCCTCCTAGGGGTCTTCGCCCTGGCCTCCTTCTAAGACCGTGCCCCCGGAAGAGCCCCTCCGCTCGGTGCGCCTGGACGATGACGCGGGCGCCCTTGTCCTGATCGACCAAACCCTCCTTCCCTCCGAGACCGTCCTTCTACGCCTGTCGTCCCCGGAGGAGATCCGGGAGGCGATCTACAGCCTGCGCGTGCGGGGGGCCCCGGCCATCGGGATCGCCGCCGCCTACGGCTCATACCTCGCAATCCGGGAATCCTCGGCCCGGGATTGGGACGAACTGGCCCGGGAGTTCCGGGCCGCCAAGGAGCTGTTGGCCTCGGCCCGCCCCACGGCGGTGAACCTTTCCTGGGCGCTGGAGCGCATGGAGGGGAGGCTGGAATCCCTGCGGGGACGGCCCTGCGGGGAGGTGAAGTCCGCCCTAAGGGCCGAGGCGGAGGCGATCCGCAGCGAGGACGAGGCGGCTTGCCGGGCCATCGGGGAGAACGGTCTTTCCCTGCTTAGGCCGGGTTGGGGCGTCCTGACCCATTGCAACGCCGGCTGGCTGGCCACCTCCCGGTACGGGACGGCCCTGGCGCCCCTCTACATGGGGCAGGAGCGGGGCTACGGTTTCCGGGTCTTCGCGGACGAGACGCGGCCTTTGCTTCAGGGGGCCCGCCTGACCGCCTGGGAGCTCGACCAGGCGGGGATCGACGTGACCCTGATCTGCGACAACATGGCCTCCACGGTGATGCGGCGGGGCATGGTCCAAGCCGTCCTGGTCGGCTGCGACCGTGTGGCGGCCGACGGGGACACGGCCAACAAGATCGGAACCTCCGGGCTGGCCGTCCTCGCCCGGCACCACGGAATTCCCTTCTACGTCCTGGGCCCCGTCTCGACCATCGACCTATCCTGCCCGACCGGGGCGGAGATCCCCGTGGAGGAACGCCCTGCGGAGGAGGTCACGGAACGCTGGTACGCCCGCCGGATGGCTCCCGCGCAGGTGAAGGTGTTCAACCCCGCGTTCGATGTGACGGACGCTTCCCTGATCACCGCCATCGTCACGGAGCGCGGCATCGCCCGGCCCCCCTACGGGGAGTCCCTGCGGAGGATGGCCGGGCCCTAGGGTCAGACCCCCTGGTTCCGCTTGGCTTGGAAGTGGCTGAACTCCATGCTGAAGGCGGCGCGGCCCTGGGTAACGGATCGGAGGGCCGTGGTGAATCCGAACATCACGGACAGGGGAGCCTCCGCGTGGATGATGTCGACGGCGGCCTTCGAGTCCGTGCCGTGGATCATGCCGCCCCGCTGGCTGACCAGGCTCATCGCCTCTCCCAGGAAGTCCGAAGGGGTGATGATGTCCACCTTCATGATAGGCTCCAGGAGCACCGGAGACGCCTTCCGGCAGGCCTCGTCGAAGCCCATGGCCGCGGCAGCCTGGAAGGCGTAGG
>JAAYUR010000351.1 GCA_012517645.1 Treponema sp. | reverse complement strand
GCCCCCTCCTCCACGGCGATCTCGAAGTCGTTGGACATCCCCATGGATAGGGTGTCGAATTCCGGGAAGGACTTGGAGGCGGCGATCTCCTCGAACAGGGAGCGGAGGGACCGGAAGGAGGCCCGGATGGCCGCCTCGTTGTCCGTGTACGGGGCCATGGTCATAAGCCCCCGGCATCGGAGGTTCCCCAACCCCGCGAGCGCCTCGACGGCCTCAAGGAGCGAGGCCCGGTCCGGGAAACCGCTCTTGGACTCCTCGCCGGTATGGAGCTCCAACAGGATGTCCATCCGGCGCCCCCCGGCGGCGGCCCTCTTGTCGAGCTCCCGGAGGAGATCCAGCGAATCCGCGGATTCGACACAGTGGAAGAGGTCGACGGCTTTCTTGGCCTTGTTGCTTTGGAGATGGCCGATCATGTGTACCCGGGCGTCCGGATTGCGGGCCAGGAAGACCGGGTACTTTTCCAGGGCCTCCTGGACGCGGTTTTCCCCGAACACCCGTATCCCCGCGTCGTACCCGGCCTGAACGGCCTCGAGGGGATGGAACTTGGTAACCCCTAGGATGGAGATATCCCCGGGACGGCGGCCCGATCGCCGGGCCGCACCTTCGATGCGGGATCGAACCTCCTCGACCCTCTCCCGAACGAACCCGTACTGTCCTGCCCCCCTATTCGTACCGGCACCGTCGCTCGGCATACCGTTCCCCTCACTCGACCGTAAAGGCGCCGCCGGTTTCCCGCTCGTTGCCCGCGTAATCGGTCACGATCAGGACGAAGGCCGTACGCCCTCGGGCCAAAAGGACACTCCCCAGCCTGAGCTTGCCGTCCGGCAGGAAGGCCGTCCCGGAATCCGCCCGGGCGGGACCGAAGAACCGCAATCGGCCGGACTCCGCGCGGGCGGCGTCGTACAGGTAACGAAGGGTCTCTTTGCCGTCCACGAGAAGGCGTATGGAGTACGGTGCCCGAAGGCTCGTATCCCCGGGGGCGAACGGATCCTGGATATCCGCGAGCAGCTCGTAGGTCCCCTGACGGACCGTCCGGATTTCCCCCAGGGGCAGGATTCTCCCCCCTCCGGATAGGTACAGCCCCCGCACCAGGGGAGCCCGATCGTCCCGGATCGGCGGGAGCAGGACCTGGGGATTCAGGTACTGCCGCTTTATCCTGTCAAAGAGGGTGAACCCGAGCTCCCGCCCTGCCCGGAATCCCGAGGCACCGGCCCGCCCGAGGATATCCCCGGCAGAAACGGCCCGCGAATACCGCGGAATGCTCCCCCGATCCATGCCGGCGTACACGCTGATCATTCCGTCCGGATGGCTCAGGGAGATGAACCCGCCCAGGGGACAGGGAAGCCCGGAGGGCATCTTGTCCCCGTCGAACTGGAAGCTGACATCCCCGGCCGCCACGGCTCGGACCTGGGCTCCTTCGGGCCCTACGGTCATGGAGGGGTAGAACCGGCCCCATAGGTAGCTGCCGAAGGTCCGGGTCGGAGCTCCCCCGGCTACGGGCCATTCCAGGGATCCCAGACCCGAGGCGGGTATCGCGAGAGCCAGGACGAGAACGCAGAGCCTCCGAAGTCTCGGTCCCATTCATTCCTCCGAGATGTCGATTCTGCCGAGCACGGTTCCGGATCCCATATAGAGGCTCCGGTCCAGGTAGCGCGTCCACAAGGCTCCTCCGGGAAGCGGATACGAGAAGATGATCCGCTCGGGGGGCTCGAAACAGACTACGGCTCCGGAGCGGCTTGTCCGGGCGAAGAGGAACTCCAGACCTCGGGCCTGGTCGG
>JAAYUR010000039.1 GCA_012517645.1 Treponema sp. | reverse complement strand
GCCGCCCCCCTCACCCTGTCCCAGGTCGCCGCCCGGGCCCTGGAAAACGATCCGGCGGTGGCGGCTTCCCGGGCCGCCGCCGAGACCGCCCGGGTTCAGTACGAGCTCAAGCTGGACGAGGCCCGGCCCCGCTTCATCCTGGGGCTGACCCCCTTCTCCCTGGACCAGAGAAGGCTTTTTTCGGCGGATGCGGACACTTTTTCCGGACCTCCGCCCTATGATCTTTTCGTGGATGTTCGCACCATGAGCTCCGGGGCGGCCTTGACCCTGAACCAGGCCCTGCCCACGGCGGGGGCCCTGAGCGCCGGGGTCAAGACTACCTTCAAGGCGACGGATACGGACGCGGCCCTGGAGTACGAACTCGTGCCCTCCCTGTCCGCCGGCCTTCGCCAGCCCCTGGGAGCGGGCGGCCAGTTCCTGCCTGTCGCCGCGGGGGCGGGCGCCAAGAGGTCCGCCGCCCTGGCCGCGGACCAGGCCGCCCTGGACGACCGGGTACGGCGCAACCAGTCGATCCGAAACGCCGTGGAACTCGCCGGGCGTGTCCTCGTACTCCGGTCCGTACTGGATGCCCAGTCGGCCAATTTGGAAACCGCGCTCCGGCGGGCGGAAAGCGCCCTCCTGCGGCGCCGGGGGGGCACGGCCACGGAGGAGACGGCCCTTGAGCTGGAGCTGGCCGCGGAGACCCTGCGGGCCGTCCGGGAGGAGACTCGGCTGTCCCTCCGGGACGCGGAGCGGCGCCTGGCGGGAGTCCTGGGCCTGCCCGAAGCTCCCGCCCTGTCCCAGCGACTGCCGGAACTCGCCCCCGCCCCGGCGCCGGAGCCCCGCTCCGCCCCGGAAGCCGTCCGGGCAGCCCTGGCCCTGGAAAAGGCCTCCGCGGACGCGGCCGTCCGGGCCGTCGCGGACTCCGCGGCCTTCGGGGCCAGCCTTTCCGTGGAGCCAAGGTATCCGGACTCCAGATCGAACCCTGCGGACCTTGGAACCATCCTGTCGGACTACTTCGGCGGCGGTACGGGCTCGGGAGTCAATCTGAACCTTACGCTGACGCTGGAGGTGCCGTTGAGCGTCCGGGAGACCAAGACCCTTCGATCCCGGGCGGACACACTGGCCGTCCAGGCCGCGGCCGCCAATCTCAAGGCCGCGGAACAGACCGTCTTGGAGCGCGCCCGGGCCCTGGAGGAACGCAGGTCCTTCCTTGCGGACCGGATCGGGATACAGAGTCGGATCGCGGACCTTTCCCGCCGCAAGTGGGAGCGTCTGCGGGATTTGGCCGCGGCGGGGACGGTTCCGGCGGACGAGGCGGACGCAGCCAAGGCGGACTGGGACCGGGCTCGTTCGGACGTCCTGAGAACCGAGGTTGATCTAATCCTGGCGGAATTGGATATTCGGATTCTCCGGGGAGAGGACCTGGCACGGGCGCTGTCCGACACTAAATAGAACGCACCTTCCGTCCCGATTCGGAGACACGGCAGGGCGGCCGGGTTTCCCGACCGCCCGAGGTTTTCTCAGCCTGCGGTGATGTACTGCTGGAGCTGATCGATCACCAGTTCCTGTTCCGCGATCTTTTCCTTCACCAGGTCCCCGATGGAGACGATCCCGATCACGTTCTTCTCTCCGTCCAGGACCGGCATGTGCCGGAACCGCTGAGCCGTCATGCGGGCGAGGCATTCGTCAACGGACTGGTCCGGTGTGGCGAAATGGACCTTCTCGCTCATGATCTCCTTGACCAGGGTATCCTTGGACAATCGGCCCTTGAGCACCACTTTGCGGGCGTAGTCCCGTTCCGAGAGGATGCCGACCAGGCGCTTTCCGTCCATGACCAGGACGGCGCCGATGTTGTGCCTGGCCATGGCTTCCAGGGCCGAATACACCGTGTCGCCGGGAGCCACGGTCACGGGAGGGGTGTTCTTGTTCCGAAGTACGTGCTTGATAAGGGTCATGGTGACTCCTTTTTACAAAGTAACCGCGGAGCCGGCGGCTCGGATAAATCGCGCGATACCGCCGTCCTCCTTAGCGAAAGAAACCGTTCGGGCGATCCGGAACGATCTCTTCTCCTGCGGATCGGGCGTTGACGATGCGAAGCCGAGGATGAACTCGATCCAAAATAAACTTTAGGTTCGTTTCCAATTCCTGTCAAACGATTAATTTATTTATTTATCTATTTAAAATTGAATTACTAATATTTCCGTCTCCGCCTACACAGACCCCACGGCTACACAGTCCCCGGCCCTCCGGTGTATCTTAGATGGATGGCAACCGTCGACGACAAGAAGATCATCTATTCCATGTACCGCGTCTCCAAGAGGCACGGCACCAAGCAGGTCCTGAAGGACATCAGCCTTTCCTATTTCTACGGCGCCAAGATCGGCGTCATCGGATTGAACGGCTCGGGAAAGTCGAGTCTCCTGCGGATACTGGCGGGCGTGGACACCGAGTTCTCCGGGGAGACCTCCGTGTCTCCGGGCTACACCATCGGCTTCCTGGAGCAGGAGCCCAAGCTCCAGTCCGGCAAGACCGTCAAGGAGATCGTGAGCGAAGGCGTTCAGGAGATCCTGGACCTCCTCAGGGAGTTCGACGAGGTGAACGAAGCCTTCGGGGACCCGGACGCGGATTTCGACAAGCTCGCGACCCGGCAGGCCGCCCTCCAGGAAAAGCTGGACGCCGCGGACGCATGGAACCTGGATTCCCGGCTGGACTTCGCCATGGAAGCCTTGCGTTGCCCTCCCGCGGATCAGGTCGTGGATGTCCTGTCCGGGGGGGAGCGGCGCCGGGTGGCCCTATGCCGGCTCCTCCTCCGGAAGCCCGACATTCTCCTGCTGGACGAACCGACCAACCACCTGGACGCGGAGACCGTGTCCTGGCTGGAACGCCACCTCCGGGAATACGCCGGCACCGTCATCGCCGTGACCCACGACCGCTATTTCCTGGACAACGTGGCCGGCTGGATACTGGAACTGGACCGGGGGGAGGGCATCCCCTGGAAAGGCAACTACTCGAGCTGGCTGGACCAGAAACGCCAGCGGCTCGCCCAGGAAGAGAAGGGCGAGAGCGAGAGGGCCCGAACCCTGGAGCGGGAGCTGGAATGGATCGGTATGAGCCCCAAGGGGCGGCATGCAAAGAGCAAGGCCCGCATCGCCCAGTACGAAAAGCTCCTGGCCGACGAAGGCCGGGAGAAGGTTCGGGAGACGAAGATCTTCCTTCCCGCGGGGCCCCGGCTGGGCGGCGTGGTGATCGAGGCAGCGGGGCTCTCCAAGGCGTACGGGGATAAGGTCCTCTTTCAAGACCTGAGCTTCGAGGTCCCCCCCGGTGCCGTGGTGGGCATCGTGGGCCCCAACGGAGCGGGCAAGACGACCCTGCTTAGGCTTATCACCGGAGAGGAACAACCCGACTCCGGCAGCCTCCGTCTGGGAGAGACCGTGAAGCTGGCCTACGCGGACCAGCTGAGGGGAAGCCTCGATCCGGACAAGACCGTCTGGGAGCAACTCTCCGGGGGACTGGACATCATCAAGCTGGGGGGAACCCGGGAGATCAATTCCCGCGCCTATTGTTCCTGGTTCAACTTCTCCGGGGCGGACCAGCAGAAGAAGGTCGGGGTGCTTTCGGGGGGTGAACGGAACCGCCTCAACCTGGCCCTGATGGTCCAGGCGGCGGCCAACGTCCTTCTGCTGGACGAGCCCACGAACGACCTGGACGTGAACACCCTGCGCGCCCTGGAGGAGGCCCTGGATTCCTTCGCGGGCTGCGCCCTGGTCGTAAGCCACGATCGGTGGTTCCTGGACCGGGTGGCCACCCACATCCTGGCCTTCGAGGACGGGGAGGTGGTCTGGTACGACGGAAACTGGACCGAGTACGCCGAATACCGCCGGGAAAAGCTCGGCGCCTCCGCGGATCGTCCTCATAGGTATGTTTACAGGAGATTGGAGAGATAAACAGGGACGATCCGCGGTTCCGGAATCCGCATCGCCAAGCCGCTTCGCGGCCCGGCGGAGCCCTTCGACTTGCGCGAAACCCGGGGAAGATGGATACTTTACTTGGATTGATCATCCAAAATCGGAGCGACATACGAGACAAGAATCCGGGTTCCCGGCCATTTCCATCCGGGCGGCCATTCTGCTGATCCTTGCGGCAGCCCTGGCTCCGGCCTTCCACATCATCGCAGTCACCGGCGCGGAGCACGCCCGGCACATGGAGGAACAGGCGGCCGCGGAAGCCCTGAGGCAGGCCGCCGCGTTCGGGGACATCCAGATCCGGATCACCGAATCGACCCGGCAGATGTTGGCCACCCTTGCCGCCCTCCCGGCGTTCCAGGAGCGGAGCTACGACATCGCGGACCGTATCCTAAAGGCCGTACACGCCGGGAATCCCGAATACCTGAACCTAAGCTTGACGGACGGGGCCGGACGGGTCACTGCCTCGTCCCTGTTGGCCCGGGGGACGGATCTATCGCTCCGTCCCCACGTGCGACAAGCCTTCCTGTCCGGCCGCTTCAGCACCGGAGAATACATCATCGGCTTGGTTCAGTCGGAGCCGTCCTTTTCCTATTCCCTCCCCATCCTGGACAAATCCGGACGCCCATCCGGGACGATCAACACTTTATATAAACTGTCCTCCTATTCCGCCGTCTTTGAAACCTTCAAACTCGATCCGGATTCCTTCCTGGGCATCGTGGATCGAAACGGGATCCGCTTGTATTTCTACCCGCCCAAGGAGACAAACCCCGTCGGCGGTCCCGTAAAGAAGAGCGTGTGGGAAAAAATCCAAGCCGGACCCGAATCGGGAAGCTTCTTGGACCACAGTTCGGACGGGACCGTGCAATTCTACGGGTACAAAAAACTGCGCTTGGAGGGAGAACCGGAGCCCTACATCACCGTGGTGTACGCGACTCCCCGGGACAGGATCCTGCGCGTCAGCCGGGCGATCACGCGCAGGAACCTCCTTGCAATGGCTGCTGCAGCCCTGCTGGCCCTCGGCCTGGCGTGGATCCTCTCGGAGGTCCTCTTCGGGCGGCGGCTTTCCCGCATCGGCGCCGCGGTGAACCGGATACGGGGCGGGGACCTAACCGCACGGGTCGGGCTTAACGGGGACTCCTCGGACCTGGGGAATATCGCCTCGGCTCTGGACGACATGGCGGAGGCGATCCAACGGCGAGACGCGGAGCAGGCCGAGGAGGCCCGCAGGCTGGGCTCCCTGCTGAAGGAAAAGGAACTCCTCATTAAGGAAATCCACCATCGGGTAAAAAACAACCTCCAGATGACCCTGAGCTTGATCCGCCTCCAGGAAGGCGCCTGCGCGGAGGGGGAAGAGTCCTCCTTTAAAAGCCTGGAATCACGGATCGCTTCCATGTCCATGGTCCATGAGATGCTATACTCGTCCGAAAACCTGACGGACATCGACCTGTGCGGATACAGCGGCCGCCTGGTCGAACTTCTCGAAGCCAGCTACCTCGAACGCGGGGGGATGAGGGTTTCCCTGGACTGCGAAGCAATCCGCTGCTCCCTGGAAACGGCCATTCCCTACGGCCTCATCCTGGCGGAGCTGGTCACCAACGCCTTCAAGCACGCCTCGGGACGAGACTCCGCTTCCGTCTCCGTAGCCCTAAGGCGCGAGAACGGGGTTGCCCGCCTCTCGGTATCCGACAATGGCCCCGGGCTACCCCCGGATTTCGATCCGTCGAAAAGCCGAGGTCTCGGGTTGCAGCTGGTGCTCGCCCTGTCGGCCCAGCTGAAGGGAAGCCTCACATGGGCAAGCGACGGCGGCGCGCGGTTCCGCGTCGATTTCCCGATTTAGACGTATCTTTTTACAGAAACAGACCCTTGTCCTGGAAGGTCGTTTTATTAGATAATCCCGCACAGTCAAGGCTTTTTGAAAACTCCGGGAGTTTTGAAAAAGCTGCCTTGAAATCCGCGATTGGGCGCGGCGGTTACGACGCAAGCGCGAGCAATCGCAAAGCCAACTTCAAAAGTGACCGACTTTTGGAATTGGCCCAGTCTTCCTGTTTCGGAGTGTGGCTATGTGCGGAATCTTCACGGTCCTGGATATCAAGGGAAACCCGGTTGAGCTCCGGAAGCTCGCGATCAACCGGGTCAAACGCCTCCGCCACCGCGGCCCGGATTGGAGCGGGGTTTATTCGGACAAGCGCGCGGTGGTTTGCCACGAGCGCCTGGCCATCGTGGACGTCACCCACGGGGCCCAGCCCCTGGTGGACAAGGGCACCGGCCGCGTGCTTTCCGTAAACGGGGAGATCTACAACCACCTGGAGCTCCGGGCCCGGTACCTCAAGAGGCCCCACGAGTTCCAGACCGCCTCGGACTGCGAGCCCATCCTCTACCTCTACGACGAGCTCGGTCCCGACTTCGTCAAGCTGATGAACGGCATTTTCGCCTTCGTCATCTACGACCCCCGGGACGGGGACTTTTTCATCGCCCGGGACCACATCGGCATCAACCCCCTGTACTGGGGCCGGGACGGGGAGGGAAACCTCTTCGTGGCCTCGGAGCTGAAGGCGCTTCACGACGTCTGTCCCAAGGTGGAGATTTTCCCGCCGGGACACTACTACAGGGGTTCCGAGGGTAGGCTGGTCAAATGGTACGAGCCTTCCTGGGCCGCCCCCGGGAAGATACCCTCCGGGGAGGGGGACGAGGAAAAGCTCCGGAATGCCCTGGTCTCCGCGGTCAAGCGACAACTGATGTGCGACGTGCCCTACGGCCTTTTGATCTCCGGCGGGGTGGACTCCTCCATCATCGCCGCCATAGCGGCAAAATTCTCGGAAAAGCGCGTGGAGAGCGGGGACACCGAGCGGGCCTGGTGGCCACGGATGCACTCCTTTTCGGTGGGCTTGCCGGGGGCTCCGGACACGAAGTACGCCCGCAAGGTGGCGGAGTACATCGGGAGCCAGCACCACGAGATCGAGTTCACCGTCCAGGAAGCCCTGGACGCCATCCCGGACGTCATCTACCACCTGGAGACCTTCGACGTGACCACCATCCGGGCGGGGACCCCCATGTACCTCATGGCCCGGGTCATCAAGTCCATGGGCATCAAGATGGTCCTCTCCGGGGAGGGCTCCGACGAGATCTTCGGCGGCTACCTCTATTTCCACAAGGCCCCCAACCCCGTGGAGTTCCACGAGGAGCTGGTGCGAAAGCTCTCGCTCCTGCACCTCTACGACTGTCTCCGGGCCAACAAGGCCATGACCGCCTGGGGCGTGGAGGCCCGGGTGCCCTTCCTGGATCCCGAGTTCCTGGACACGGCGATGAACATCGACCCCAAGCACAAGATGATCCGCAAGGACGAGGGCCGCATGGAGAAGTACATCCTGCGCAAGGCCTTCGACGGGTGGGTGCCCGACGAGGTCCTGTGGAGGCAGAAGGAACAGTTCTCCGACGGGGTGGGGTACTCCTGGATCGATTCCATCAAGGCCCACGCGGAAAAGGAGGTCTCCGACTCCGCCATGGCCAACGCCCGGCACCGCTTCCCGGTCAAGACCCCCCTTACCAAGGAGGCGTACTGGTTCCGGACCATCTTCGAGGAGCATTTCAAGAACCCCTCGGCGGTGGACCTTGTCCCCGACGGGCCCTCCATCGCCTGCTCCACCCCCACCGCCATCCGCTGGGACGCCGAGTGGGCCAAGCTGGCGGATCCCTCGGGCCGGGCCGTACGCGGAGTCCACGACAAGGCGAACTAGCGTTTACAGGCATTGCCATGGAGCATCGGCGGCAGGAATCTGATAAGAAGGACAGGATGGACAGGATTCAAGATGGATGGACAGGATATGGCTTTGGAATACGTTATTCCCCAAATTTATAATCCTGTTCATCCTCTTCTAATCCTGTTTATCCTGTCGGATTTTTGGGAACCAGGGGCGGATTCTATGGTGATCTCCGTGGTTGATTCCGGAAACACACTAATGTATCGTTCATCGAAGTCGCGAACGATTTAGGGGGAACCATGGACAGGAACGAAAAAGAAGGCCTGATCGTTCGCTACGAGACTGCCTTCGAACCCATACGGAACCTCGTGAAGGACCTCACCGCCGAGGAGCTTTCCTTCCTGCCCGACCTGCCCGAGGCTTGGTCCGTCAACGAGCACCTCGTACATCTAATGGAAGCGGACCTGATCTGCTGGTACCGGATTCGTGCCGCCATCGCGGAGCCCGGGGTCACCATCCCGGTGTGGAACCAGGAAGCCTGGAGGGACCGGCTGAGGTACTCGGACCTGGACCGGATCGG
>JAAYUR010000028.1 GCA_012517645.1 Treponema sp. | reverse complement strand
GGATACGAGGGTATACCCTACTCCGATCAAGGCCGAAAGCCTGGATACCAAAAAGGCCGTTATGAGGACCATGGCGACCATGATGACGATATCCACCCACGCGGGGGCCTTGTGGATAAAATTATCCATCAAGATCGTATTCAACGCGTTGGCATGTATCTCGATTCCGTACATGAGTCCGTAGGGTGTGGGCTTCTCGTCCTCCGCCATGCCGCTTGCGAAGGCTCCGACCATCACGATCTTGTTGGGCACACCCATGGTCCGACGCCAGGTATCGGGATCGGGGCTTGGCGCCTTGTCCGCGTAGCCGGCATAGGAGCGGACCGGGAAGGTCTGGTGCCCTTCCTGGCTTTCGCTGGAACGGTGACCCATGAAATTGACCAGCATCTGGCCGTACTCGTTGATCGGTATCCGGATTTCCGGAACCTCCCGGAATACGGCCTCCTTGACGACCTTGCCGTCCTTGTCGTACTGCTCCCGGGACACCACGATTCTGTACGGAACCCATTGGCCCGAAGCCGGGTCGTATGTTCTCGGCTTGGGAATCAGAATATGGCTGCCCAGCACGACTTCGATCTCGTCCAGGGAACGGCCGAAGTACTCCAAGGCGAGGGACAAGGTGATGGCCGGCACAAAGGTATCCTGGAACTTCCGGACTACATGGTACTCCGCGTCCGGCGTACCGTCCTGGTCGGTATCCTCGATCTTCATCGGTGCCCGCTTGGCCATCTCGGCCTTTAGCGTCGCAAGGGACTCCACGGTCAGCGGAACGTCGATGGTGTGGTACTCTCCCCGATCGTCCTGCCAGGCCAGGCGTTCCATTTCTTTCTCGTTGACCGTAAATCCGGGAGCCAGATCGTCAAGCCGAAGTATCTCCTTGAGCACCGAGGATTTAATGACCAGGGGTTGCCGACGGTAGATCTTGTCGGAATCGGCGATGAAATTGGCGTGCCCGTATCCCCGGGACGCCCGGCCGTAGGGCTCAAGAGGCGGCTCGTACCCGTAGAACCCGGGAACGGATTTCCAGTCTCCCCGGATGTCTCGGATTACTCCCCAAGTGTAGTACAGGACCTGCTGGCGGACTTCCATGCCCGCCTCCTCCGCCGCCAGGGCCGGGCTGGGGGTAAGGACCGTCTCCAAAAAAACCCTTCCGGATTTTTCGATGCTGTCGACGAGAAGGGCGTCGTTCGCGGGGTTCCTGTCGGGATCTATGAAGAAGATATCCAAGAACAGGGCGCGTTCCCGGTTGTCCTGGTTCTTGATCCGGGCGAAGGAATTGATCAGGTCCGCGTGCACCCTGCGCGGGAAGGGCCAGTTCCCGTATTTGGACAAGGTGCTTGTGTCTACCCCGACGATCAGGATGTCCTCGGAGATCTTGACATCCCGTTCGGTCTGGACGGTCCCTTCCTGGAGGCTCCTTTTCTCTTGGGTTGTTTTAAGGGTGAAGAAGGTGTCCAGCACCTTCAATTCCAGCTTGGAAAGCAGGCCCGTCTGGTAGTTCAAGAGCAGGAAGATCCCCAGAATCATACAGCCGATGATCAATCCGAACCATCGAGCTTCCAGAATCTTGGGACGTTTCTTAGCCATTCCAGCCTCCGGATCAAAAAAAACGGCGGTCCGGAAATCCCGGGCCGCCGGAGCAAGACCTGCCTCCGCTTACGGAAGGAGTCCCTGGGACTTTAGAAGGATTATACGGTTCCGCGCCAGCTTTGTCCAATCGTTATCGGGGAACGAGGCCGTCAGCTTGTCATACTCGGCCTTGGCTTTGTCGTACTGTTTGGCCTCCTCGTACAGGGAACCCAGGGCAAAGTGCGCGTGGGGAACTCCCACGGCGAACCCGGGTAATCCGGCGACCCGGGTCCAGAGTTCGATCGCGGCCTGCGGGTCCCCCCGTTCCTCCGCCGCCACGGCGGCCTCCTGGAGCGCGAACCCCGCAAGCAGGCTGTCCTTCTTGAGATCCGCCGCCTGACGGAAAAGCGCTTCCGCTTCCGTCCAGTCCCCGTTCCGAGCCCGAACCCTGCCGGCCAAGACCAGGGCTTTTTGGGCGGCATAGCGTTTGCCGTACTTGGAGCGGATGGAATCCAGGGCCGCCAGGATCTCGTTCGCCTTCTCCGTCGCTGCGGGACCTTGTTCCATACCGTACCATTCCTGAAGGGAGGCTTTCGCCTTTTCCAAGGCTTGGGCGGCCCGGGAATCGATCCTCTCTCCGACGATGGTCCAAAGGGCCGCGGCGGCTACGACCAGAAGAACGGCTGCGAATAAGGCTATGACCGCCGCCCTGTTCTTTCGGAGGAAGTCGTTCAGGCGGGATTGTATGCTGGGTTTTTCCTCCCGCACGCTCTTGTCCTGAGCGGGATTCTCCTTCGAGGCCATGTATCACTCCTTGTAGTCGTTTATGGCGAGTTCCTTGATCAAGCGGGAAAGGTACGTTCTCTGTATATCCAGGACCTTGGCGGTCTCCGTCTGGTTCCAGTCGTGTTCCTCCAGAGCCCTTCGTATGAAATGCCGTTTAAAGATCGACAGGGAGTCCTTGAGGCTCTTGCCGCAGTAAGGATCCGCGCTCTCGGACCTGCCTCCGAGGAGCAGATCCGGGACTCCGATGTATTGGTCCTTCGCGATAACGCAGGCGCGTTCCACGGCGTTCTCGAGCTCTCGGACGTTCCCCGGCCACGAATAGGACAACATGATATCCATGGCTTGATCGGTGAAGCCCCGGAATTGTTTCTTCGTCTCTCGGCTGAATTTCTTCAGGAAGTACTCCGCCAAGGCTGGGATGTCCTCCTTGCGCTGGCGCAGGGGCGGCACGTAGATGGGCAGCACGTTCAGCCTGTAATACAGGTCGCTCCGGAACTCGCCCTTCTCCACCAAGGCTTCGATATCGCGGTTGGTGGCCGCGACGATGCGCACGTCCACGGTAACCGTGTCGCTGGAGCCGACCCGCTCGAAGGTCCTCTGCTGGAGCACCCGGAGGAGCTTCGCCTGGAGCTTGAGGGGCAGGTCCCCGATCTCGTCCAGGAAGATCGTGCCGCCGTCCGCGAGCTCGAAACGCCCCCTGCGGTTCTGGACCGCATCGGTGAACGCGCCCTTGACATGCCCGAAGAGCTCGCTTTCCAGGAGTCCTTCCGGCAACGCCGCGCAATTGACCCGCACGAAGGGACCCTTCCGCCGCCCGGATCTTAAATGGAGCTGCTCGGCGAAGAGCTCCTTCCCGACCCCGCTCTCCCCCAGGATGAGAACGGAGGAGTCCGTGGGCGCGACCCGCTCGATCAGGTCAAGCTTCTCCTTGATCAGAGGGCTTGCGGAAATCAGGACGTGGTAGCCCTTGTCGATGTCGATCTGTTCCCGGAGGTAACCGATCTCCTCCCGGGCCCTCTCGAGGTACCGGGCGTTCTCGATGGCTATGGCCGCCTGGACCGCGAAGATCTCCAGCCACTGGAGATCTTCCTGGGTGAAGTACTTCTTGCCCTTCTTGTTCAAAATCTCGATGACGCCCACGCAGTTGTCGCGGACCACCATGGGAACGGCCAGGATACTGTAGGTGGGAAACCCGATACTCTTCGAAATCTCGCCGTAGAAGCGGCTGTCCGTCTCCACGTCGTTCACGATAAGGGATTGCGTATGGGCGGCCACCCAGCCGGCGATACCCTCCCCCGGATTAAGGGAGAACTTCTTGACGTCCCGGCCCTTGGGTCCCAGGGCGATCTCGAAGTAGAGTTTCCCGTCCTCCGGGTTCTTGAGCACCAGACTGGAGGCCTCTCCCTCGGTTAGCCGGGTGGCGGACTCGATGATATGGGTCAAGAGGGACGTAGCGTCCGCGTAGTTCGAGTTGATCAACGTGTTGATCTCGATGAGGGTCTCGAACTTACGCGGGTCGATACGTTCCAGCATCTTCGGATTACGAGTTCTTGCCCGAGCCGCCCCTCTCCTTGAGCATGTCGCCGAGGGTGTAGCCCTCGGCCGCGTCGTCCTGCATGAAGCGCGAGAGCTCTTCCCTCTGCTGCTTCTTGACCAGGTCGCGTACGGACAACGAGAGCTTCTGTCGTTCCGGACTGAGTTCCACGATTACGGTCTTGATGGGCTGACCGACCTCGAACTTCTTCACCGCCTCCTCGAAGGTCTCGTCCCGGTCCGTGGAGAGGTTGGACTTGTTCACCAAGCCCTCGATGTCGCCCTGAACCTTGACGAAGACTCCGAAGTCCGTGATCGAGGAAACCGTTCCATCCACCACGCTTCCGACATGGAACGCGGTAGCGAAGGAGTGCCAGGGATCCTCGGAGAGCTGCTTGATGCCCAGACGGATGTTCCGGTTGTCCTGGTCGGAGTCGATGACCATGACCTCGACTTCCTGCCCGACCTGGAGTTCCGAGCCGGGGTGCTTGATCCGCTTGGTCCAGGAGATGTCGTCCACGTGGAGGAACCCGTCGATCCCCTCCTCGAGCTCGATGAAGGCTCCCGCGTTGGTGAGCTTGACGACCTTGCGGGTCAGGCGCATCCCGACCGGGTACTTCTCGGACACCTGGTCCCAGGGGTTCTCCTGGACCTGCTTGAGTCCCAGGGAGACCTTTCCGGCCTGGAGATCGTAGGCCAGGATCATGCACTGGACGGGGTCGCCGATCCGGAGCATCTCCTCGGGCTTGCGTACCTTGCGGACCCAGGAGAACTCGGAGATGTGGGCCAGACCCTCGATGCCCTCCTCGATCTCGATAAAGGCGCCGTAGTCCGTAAGCTTCGTGACCTTGCCGTTCACCACGTCGCCCACATGGTACCGCTCCTCGAAGGAGAGCCAGGGGTCCTCGGTGAAGTGCTTGAGGGAGAGGTTGATCCGCTTTTCCTCGGGGTCCATGCGGATGACCTTGAGTTCGATCTCCTGGCCCTTCTTGACGAAGTCCTTGGGCCGGGTCACGTGGCCCCAGCTCATGTCGTTGATATGGAGAAGCCCGTCGAACCCTCCGAGGTCGATGAAGGCGCCGAAGGATGTAAAACTCTTCACTTCGCCCTTGACGGTGTCCCCGATCTGAACCTTGGCGAAGAACTCTTCCCTGTTCTTCTCGGTCTGCTCTTCGAGCCACTTCCGGCGGTTTACGACAAGGTTGACCCGCTTTTCGGAATAGAGGCGCTCGATGTAGAACATGGTCTTCAGGCCGATAAGGTAATCGCCCTTCTCCACCCGCTGGGTGTCCGCCTTGGAGACCGGAAGGAAGGCCCGGAGATTGGGGCCGAGATTGACGTCGAACCCCCCCTTGATCTCCTTCTCAATCACCCCGTCCACGGGCTGGTTGTCCCGGAACGCGTTGGATATGGTGCGCCACCGCAGCTTTTCGTCCGCGCGCTTCTTGGAAACGACGATTTCGCCCGAATAGGTCTCCTTCTTGAGGAGCACGACGCTGACCGTATCCCCGATCTTCGGGGGAGTATCGAACTCGACAAGGGGGATTTTCCCCTCGGACTTGGCCCCTACATCGATAAAAACGCAATCATTGGCGATTTCGATCACCTGACCGTCGACGAGTTCCCCCTCTTCGAGGTGATCCATGGACTTGAGATACTCTTCCTGCAATTGTGTCTGGAAATTGTCCTCGGGGGACGCGGACGCTTCCATTCCCACTTCCTTCACACCCATAATGTTCCCTTGCTGTTGAATTTTCGTGTACACTTTCTCATAAACTTCCTCTATGGTCAAGTGAGAGGTATCCAAATACAGGGCATCCGGAGAGACTTTCAACGAACCTTCCGGTTTTTCCCGGTCGATCCGATCCCGCATTTCGATGTTCTGGCGAATTTCCTCCAGGGAAAGCCCGCTGGTGCCCTGGGCCAGGCGCCGCCGTGCCCGGCTGTCCGCGCTGGCGTCCAGGTAGAACTTGTATTCCGCGTCCGGGAAGACCGCGGTCGTCATGTCCCGGCCTTCCACGACTATGTCCATCGTGCGGGATATACCGCGGACTATCTCGTTCACGATCCGCCGCAGGGGGATGAAGGCGCTTACCTGGGCCACCCGGGCCTCCACCGCGTCGGTCCGGAGAACCCCATCCACGTCCCTGCCGTTCAGGAACACGCGGCCGTCTCGGTACTCCAGCCGGGCCGTCCGAGCCCATTCCACGACCGGTTCCTCCCGGGTGGTGTCTATCCCCGCGGCGAGGAGTCCGTAGGTCAGTGCCCGGTAGAGGCTGCCGGAATTGACGTAGGTATACCCCAAGCGCTCCGCGATCATCCGGGCTATGGTGCTTTTCCCGGTTCCTGCGGGGCCGTCTATGGCTATGATCATCGCGGGGACCTCCTGTAGCCGCCGCCCCGCGTGGATGCCGCGGTTCGGAGGGCCTCCACTTCCGACTCCGTGAGATCCCTCCATGCTCCGGGCCGCAGGCCTTCCAGGGTTACGGGTCCGACCCGTTCCCGCACCAGGCGGACCGCCGAGAGGCCGAAAGCGGATAGGGCACGACGAATTTCCCGGTTCCTGCCCTCGATCAGAACCACCCGGACGGTCCTCTCGTCCTCGGTCACGACGGAGCGGGCTCGGAGGATCTGGCCTTCCTCAGGAATGCCCCGCAGGAAAGCCCGGCCGAAGTCCTCGGGGATCGGCCGATCCGTGCGAACCCTGTACTCCTTCTCTATGTTGCCGGAAGGGTGCCCCACCAAGCCCGCGAACTCTCCGTCGTTGGTGAACAGGAGAAGGCCCTCGGAGTCGTAGTCCAGGCGCCCGATGTTGTAGACGCGCTCGGTCACGTCGGGCTTGAAAAGGTCTACGGCCACGGGCCGGCCGTGAGGATCCGAGGCGGCTGAAAGCACCCCGGCGGGCTTGTTCAACGCCAGATACCGTTTGCGGGTCTCCGGGGCTACGAGCCTGCCGTCCACCTCGACCCTCGCCCCCGCGGGCACCCGGGTGCCCAGTTCCGTAACGAGGCGTCCGTCCAGGGCAACTCGGCCGGCTCGAATGATTTCCTCGCAGGCCCTTCGGGAGGCTATGCCGCAGGCGGACAGGTAGACCTGCAGGCGAGGCCCCCGGTCGTCCGGGACGGCAGCCTCTCCGGTGGTCACGGTTCCTCCCGCTCGAAGCGCTCGCGATCCAGCTCGTCCAGACGCGGCAGGTCCGCTATGGACTCCAGCCGGAAATACTTGAGGAATTCCTTGGTAGTGCCGTACTGGATCGGGCGGCCCGGGGCGTCCTTCTTGCCGACTTCCTTGATCAACTCCTTCTCCATCAAGAAGTGGATCATGGTATCCGCCCCTACCCCTCGCAAGGCCTCGATCTCCGCCCGGGTGACGGGCTGGGAATAGGCGATGATGGAGAGGGTTTCCAGGGCGGCCTTGGAGAGCTTGGACTCCTTCTTGCGGCCGTAGTGTTCCCGGAGACCCTCCCAAAGCTCCCGCTTCGGGGCCAGGGTCCAGCCTCCGCCGATCCGCACCAGCTCCAGGCCGTGCTCCGGGGAGGCGAGAGCCTCCTCCAGACCCCGCAGGGCGGCCTCCACCACGTCCTTGCCCAATCCGGAGATGCGGACCAGGTTGTTCAGGTCCTGGGGTTCCGGTTCCAGGAAGAGGATGGTCTCCAGGAGGGCGATTTCACGATCCAGCCGCACTTCCATCCGGGGCTCCTCCGTCTTCGCCGCGTTCTGTTCTCTTGTCATTTCGCCGTATCTGTATGTCTCCGAAGAGTTTGTGCTGGTAGATGGAGATCCAGCGGAGCTTCACGGCCTCCAGGACGGCCAGGAAGGCGCAGATCACGTCCAAGGTGGATTTTCTCCGGGTCAGGAGGTCCGTAAAATCGAAGCTATCCCGTCCGTCCAGGATCTCTTGGATCAAGGCCAGCTTTTCGTTGATGGAGACCTCCTCGTAGAGGTCGATGATCCGCTCCGAGGACACCGAAGAGATGAGGCCGGAGAAGGAGATAAGAAGGTCCCAGACGTCGATCTTGGTCCACAGCTCTTCCTCCTCCGCGAACGGGAGAGCGCGTTGGATCTTCTTCCTCTCGATGGTCCACTCGACTTCCAGCTCCTTGGCCTC
The DNA here is from genome assembly GCA_012517645.1 of Treponema sp. Classification (GTDB taxonomy): domain Bacteria; phylum Spirochaetota; class Spirochaetia; order Treponematales; family UBA12059; genus JAAYUR01. The sequence continues at coordinate 1,436 of JAAYUR010000028.1, read as the reverse complement.
CATGAGTTCGGAGAGCTTGCGGAATTTCTGGTACTCTATGAGCTTCTCGATCAAGTCCCGCCGGGGGTCCTCGATCTCGTCGCCCAGGTCGATCTCCACGGGAAGGAGCATCCGGGACTTGATGTACAGGAGCGTGGAAGCCAGGGAGTAGAATTCCGTTAACTCCTCCAGGGAGGTCTCGGCCGCCATGTCCAGGTACTCCAGATACTGTTCCGTGATCGAGGCGATGGGAATGTCGTAGATGCTCACCTCGTTCTTCTTGATCAGGAAGAGGAGAAGATCCAGGGGACCTTCGAAGTCCTTGAGGCGGAAGCGTTGTCCCGGGCCGGAAGGCTCGGGGCTGTACTCCGATAGGTCCGACATGATGTAGGGTACCGAACCCCTTGGATTGGATTTCGCCGCCATGCGGCGGCCGTACGCGGTCTCGGGAATCAGGGGATCCCCGGGGGCCGGGGGATTATAGTCCGGCCTCCACTTCCAGGTAAATACCTTGGTCCGGAAGCTCGGCGGCCAGGTCCCGGAAGGGCCGGCCCGTCCTGGGGTCCGCAAGGTCCGGGGCCAGCTCCAGCAGGGGCACCAGCGCGAAGAGCCGCTCCTGAAGGCCCGGGTGGGGGACGACCAGTTCAGGATAGGAAAGGATCGCGTCCCCGTACAGGAGAATGTCGATGTCCAAGGTACGGGGGCCCTTGAAGACCTCCCGGGAACGGTTCCTGCCGTGGGCGGACTCGATCGACTGCACCGCCGCCAGGAGTTGCCTCGGATCCAGCAGGGTCCGTCCGGACACGGCGGCATTCAAAAAGGGAGGCTGATCCTCCAGGTACCGGGGCTGGGTCCGGTAGAAGGAGGAAAGGCGCGGATTCCGGAGGAATTCCCCCAGGGCCCGGAAGGCGGATCGGAAGACCGCCGCCGATTCCCCCACGTTTCCGCCGAGGCCGAGGAAGACCGGAACGCCGACGGTATCCGTGTCGCTCAGAAGAGGCCCTCGTCGTCCGCCGGTCCAACGGAGCCGGCCGGGGGTTTCGCCCCCCCGGACTTGGCGCCGCCGGGACGGCCCGGGCTTCGACCGGCGACCGGCGGAACCTCCGCGGCGGTCACGCCGCGGGTCGGGGCCGGCCTGGGATTACCCGGAGCGACGGAAGCCGCGGCCGCGACCGTCTTGCCCTCCGCGGGTGCCGCCGGATCGTCCTTCCTGCCGAAAATGAGCCCCCGGACCTTGCGTTCCAGCTCGTCCGCCAGGTCCGGATTCTGCTCCAGGAAGGCCTTGACGTTGTCCCGGCCCTGGCCGATCTTCTCCTCGCCCCAGGTGTACCAGGCTCCCTTCTTGTCCACGACGTTGTACTTGACGGCGGCGTCGATCAGGCTGCCCAGCCGGGATACGCCCTTGCCGAACATGATCTCCAGCTCCACCTTCCGGAAGGGCGGGGCAACCTTGTTTT
>JAAYUR010000513.1 GCA_012517645.1 Treponema sp. | reverse complement strand
GGGGCTGCGCCTATCTTGGGGGAACCCTGGAGCTCTACGGCAACGTCAACGCGGCCAACTCCCTGGCGGCGATCAAACGCCTCGTCTTCGAGGAGAAGAAGATCTCCGCCGAGCGCCTGGTGGACTCGATAGACCGGAACTTCGTGGGCCGAGAGGCGGAGATGAAACTCCTCCGGAACGCCCCCAAGTACGGAAACGACGACGACTATGTGGATTCCATCCTCGTGGATCTCCACGACTATCTCTCGGAAACGATCAAGAAGCAGGCGCCCAAGGTCGGGCTGGACAGCTACCTCGCGGTGACCATCAACAACGCCCAGAACACCACCCTGGGCCGCTGGGTCGGGGCTACCCCCGACGGCCGTAAGGCGGGGATGCCGATGGCCAACGCCAACAACCCCGCACCCGGGACGGATCGGAACGGGATCACCGCCATGCTCAACTCCATCCTCAAGCCCCGCCACGACAACCACGCGGGCATGGTGTCCAACATTCGCTTCACCCGGGAGCTGTTCGAATCCTCCCGGGAGAAGATGCACGGGCTTATTCAAAACTACTTCGGCCGCGGGGCGGCCCACGCCATGATCACCGTGATCGGAAGGGACGACCTCCGGAAGGCCATGGAGCGGCCCGAGGAGTACCGGGACCTGATCGTTCGGGTGGGCGGCTTTTCCGCGCGCTTCGTGGACCTGAAGAAGGATGTCCAGCAGGAGATCTATGACCGCGTCACGTACTGACGGACCTGTCGCCGTCGTCTACGACATCCAGCGCCTGTCCCTGAACGACGGGCCGGGTATCCGGACCACGGTGTTCCTGAAGGGCTGTCCCCTGACTTGCGCGTGGTGCCACAATCCGGAATCCTGGGAAAGCTCCCCGCGATTGGCCTACACGGAATCCTTGTGCCGCCTCTGCGGGGAATGCGTCCGGGTCTGTCCGACGAGGTCCCACTCCATCGTCGGCACCTCGGGCGAAGGTCTTCGACACGTCGTGGATTGGAGCACCTGCACGGCCTGCGGGCTCTGCGTGGAAGCCTGTCCCTACGATGCCCTGTCCATCTGCGGCCGCGAATACACCGTGTCCGAGCTATTCGAGGCCCTGAAGCCGGATCTCCCGTACTACGCCGTCGGAGAAGGCGGGGGAGTCACGTTTTCCGGGGGCGAGCCCATGGCGAGCTTCGATTTCCTGTTCGGATTCCTGAGGAGGAAGGGGAACCTCAACGTGTGCCTGGAGACCTCCGGCAGCGCCCCCTCAACGGATTTCCTAAAAATCGCACCCTTGGTCGACCTATTCCTCTACGATTACAAAGCCACAGGTTCGGAGCGCCATAAGGAGCTCTGCGGAGAGGGCAGCGAGCTGATCCTGGCGAACCTTCGGCTCCTGTGCCGTGCCGGGGCCAAGGTCCTTCTGCGCCTGCCCCTGGTGCCGGGTGTCAACGACCAGGAAGAGCACCTGCGGGCGATCGCGGCGCTTCTGGAGGAACTTCCGGAATTGGAGGGGGCCCAGATCCTTCCCTACCATGCCTTGGGGACCGGGAAGGAAGCCCGCTTCGGGCTGGGGGGCCGAACCTTCCTGCGCCCCTCCGCAACCGCGGAGCAGGCCCGGGCCTGGCTCGCGGCGTTGGAATCCTTCGGGGCCCGGAAGGTTTTTCTGTGAGATCGCGCATTCTTCCGCTGCGGCGGATAGGATATAAGGGGGTACGGAAATGAAGAGAACGCGTATTGCGATCCTGGCGGCGGTTGTCCTTGTATCGCTGTTCGCCCAAGCGGCGGCGGCTCAGGACAAGAAACCGAATCTCCTGGTGTCCCGGTGGGCGGGGCCCCACGCGGACTTCCAGAAGCAGATGGTGAAGGAGTTCCCCGACGCCGCCGTCCGAATCGACGACATCGACTACGGCAGCCTCAAGCAGAAGCAGATGACGTCCTTCCAGGCCGCCAAGGGTACCGGGAACTACGACGTGGTCTGGGTGAACATCCAGTGGATGAAGGAGTACGTGGACGCGGGCTACCTCCTTCCCATCGACGACCTGATCAAGAAGTACAAGCTGGACACCAAGATCTACGCCAAGGGGATGATGCAGGGCGCCGTCATCGACGGCAAGACCTACGGGCTTCCGACCTTCGCCCAGTGCCTGATCCTGGCCTACGACTCCGCGGCCTTCGACGTGGCCAAGCTCAAGGTGCCGCGAACCGCGGACGACCTGGTGGCGGTGGCCAAGTACTTCAAGGAGAAGGGCTCCGGCATCGCGATCCCCGCCAAGCAGGGCGGCGCGGCGGCCACCCTGTACTCCCAGCTCCTCTTCTCCTCCGGCGGCTACTACTTCGACAAGAAGGGCAAGCTCGACCTCCTGAGCGAGCCCTCCGTCTACGCCGCGACCATCTACGACCAGCTGGCCCAGTATTCCGTCCGCGGCGCCACCGCGTGGCACCACGACGAGACGGCGGAGGCGGTCCGCACGAAGGTCGCGCCCATCGGGATCATCATGAGCGGCCTGGCCAACCAGAACCACGACCCCGAGAAGTCCCTGATCGTGGACACCGTCAAGTACGCGACCCTCAACGGCAAGACCGGGGACACCGCGGCCAACAACGCCTACTGGGTCTGGGCCATCGCCAAGAACACCAACGACGTGGACGCCTCCTTCAAGTTCATCTCCTGGATGACCAGCCCCGCGATCGAGAAGAAGCAGACCCTGGCCAACCAGCAGATCAGCGCCATCACCTCTCTGTCCGAGGACCCCGAGGTGGCCAAGAAGATGCCCTACCTGTCGGTGGTCATGAAGGAGCTGGGCAACGGGAAGATGGATCCCGCCCTCAAGAACTTCCAGGTCCTCAAGAACGCCCTGATCGTGGGTCTCTCGGAGATCGCGACGACCGACGCGAAGCCCGAGGACGTGCTCAAGAAGATCCAGGC
>JAAYUR010000218.1 GCA_012517645.1 Treponema sp. | reverse complement strand
CTCACGTATCCGTGGGTCGGAAACGCGGTTTTCAATGCGGTCGTCTTTCCGGCCTGCCGGGCCCCGGTGAGGACAAGCACCGGAAAATGAGAGGCCGCCTCCACAAGCTGGGAAGTTATTTCTCTATTGAATAACATATTGGAAATATTAACTTCGCAGGTTAATATTGTCAACGTTGCAAGGTCAGTATCCCGGGTCCGCCTTCCGCACCACCCTGGCCAGGATCTCCCGGAACGCCGCAGGATCCTCCACCATGGCGGAGTGCCCGACATGCTCCAGGATTTCCAGGGAACCCTTGGCGAAGGCGGCCGCCGTCGCCCGGGCCATGGCCTCGGTCACGATGGCGTCCTTCCGGCCCCAGACCACCAGGACAGGTCCGGGATACTTTCCGCAGTCCCCGGAGCGGTCGAACCGGGCCAGGGCCCGGGCGTTCCCGGCGAAGGATTCGGGGTTCATACGCAGGGCCTCGTCGGTGAGCTCGTCCAGAAAGGCGGGGTCGTTCATCGTCGGACAGACCCCGGCCAGGGCGGATCGGAGGAGGGCCCGGTCCGTCTTGAAGCGCTCGATCACCGGATAATGGGCATCCGGGGTGACCAGACCCGAAGGCGGGGCGGAGTCCACGAGAACCGCGGAGGCCCAGAGCTCCGGGCGCCGGACCAGGGCGGAGATCGCCACCGCCCCTCCCAGGGAGTGGCCCACCAGGACGGGCCGGGAGAGCCCCAGTGCTTCGGCGAAGGCGATGAGGTAGTCCGCGTACAGGTCGATGTCCGAGGCGCCGGGCGCCTCGGCCGCATCCAGCCGCTCGGAGCCCCCGAAGTTCGGAAGGTCCGGCGCGACAAGCCGAGCCCCGGGGAGGTCCGGAATCCGGGTCCACCATAGGGAGGACCCCGTGTTCCCGTGGACAAGCACGACCGGGTACCCCGCTCCGCTCTCGCGGTAGAGGATCTTCTTTCCCTTGACGGTTGCGGTCTTGGTTTCCATGCGTGGCTCCTTCCCGCGGTCAGGCCCCCCAGAATCCCAGGGCCGCGTCCGCGACGGCCCCCGGGTTTTCCACGACGACCGCATGTCCCGCACCGGGCAGCACGGCGAGCCGGGCTCCCGGAATCCCCCGGGCCAGGATCTCCGCGAAGCCCCGGTGCTTCAAGATGTCCTTCTCCGCGACCAGCACCAAGGTCGGACAGCGGATCCGGCCCAGGTCCTTGGTCAAGTCGATCCTAAGGAAAGCTTCGCAGAGCCCCGCGAAGGCCTCGAAGTAGTCCGGCGGCAGGGACCGGATCGCGGCCTCCCGCTTGTCCAGGGCTTCCCGGTTGGCGGCGATATAGTCCGCGGAGTAGTTCCAGGGGATGATCGTACGGTAGAACAGGCCCGGATCCGCCCGGGCGGCCCGCATCCAGGAATCCACCGCCGCGGAGAGCAGGGCGTCCGTCTCGCTGACCCCGTCCACCAGGACCAGGCTCTCCGTCCGCCCCGGGAAGTCCCGGGCGAAGGCGAGTCCCACCTCGGCGCCGTAGGAGGTGCCCAGGACGTGAAGCCTCGGAATCCCGAGGCGGTCCATCAGGGCCGCCAGATCCCGGGCGTGGCCCTCCAGGGAGTACCCTCCCGGTTTATCCGAGAGGAGCTGGCCCCGCATGTCGTGCACCAGGACCCTCCATCCAGCGGCGGCCAGGCGCTCGGTGACCGGTTTCCAGTGGGAGATCGACATGGCGATCCCGTTCAGCAAGGCGACGGTCCTCGGTCCCGAGCCGATCACCTCGTAGGCCAGGCCGCAGCCCTCGACCTCGAATCGATCCATCTCACAGCCCCAGGTAGGAAGCCTCGACGTGGGGATCCTTGGCCAGGTCTGCGGCGGCGCCTTCCAGGACCACGACCCCGTTCTCCAGCACGTAGCCCCGGTCCACGGAACGGAGGCTTTCCTTCACGTTCTGCTCGGTGACCAGGATGGCCACGTCCTTCTTGAGCTCCGAAAGGCGGTCGAAGACCTCGGAGACGATGGAGGGCTGGAGGCCCAGGGAGGGCTCGTCCAGTATGAGGAGCTTCGGGTTGGCCATCAGGGCACGGGCTATGGCCACCATGCGCT
>JAAYUR010000362.1 GCA_012517645.1 Treponema sp. | reverse complement strand
GTGCAGGTTCGGATTTTCTCGGCCCAGTCCTCGAAGCCCTCGGTCCGCTCGGCTATGAACTCCCGATCCGCCAGGCCATCTTCCAGAATGGCGCAGGCCAAGGCGTTGTAGAGCGCAACGTTGGTCCCGGGCCTAAGGGGCAGGTAGACCTCGGCCTCCGTCGCCAGGTCGATCCTCCGCGGATCCGCCACGATCAGCCGGGCTCCGCGCCGGGCGGCCCGTTTGATCCGGGTCCCGATGACGGGATGGGTCTCGGTGGTGTTGGAGCCGGTCACGAAGACGGCGTCCTGGAGGTCTATCTCGTCGATCGAGTTGGTCATGGCTCCGGAGCCCAGGGTCGAGACCAGCCCGGTCACGGTGGAGGCGTGGCAGAGCCGGGCGCAGTGGTCCACGTTGTTTGTCCCGACCCCGGCCCGGAAGAGCTTCTGGAAGAGGTAGTTCTCCTCGTTCGTGCAGCGCGCGGAGGCCAAGCCCGCAGCCCCGTCCGGACCCAGGCGGTCCAGGGTCTCCCGCAACCGCCGGACGACCAGGCCCAGGGCCTCGTCCCAGGTCGCCTCGACCAGCTCTCCGTCCCGTCGCACCAGGGGAACCGAGAGCCGGTCGGGATGGCCGATAAAATTGTAGGCGAAGCGGCCCTTGACGCAGAGCCGGCCGCGGTTGGAAGGACCGTCCGCGGGCAGGGCCCCCACGATCCTTCCGCCGGAAACCAAGAGATCCAGCTGACAACCCACGCCGCAGTACGGGCAGACGGTCCGGACCCTCCGGTCCACGTACATCGCCCCCGCCCAGGACCCGTCCTTGGGCCGCAAGGCCCCGGTCGGGCATGCGGCCACGCAGGATCCGCAGGACACGCAGGTGCTTTCGGACAAGAGACCCCCGAACCCCGGGACCACGCTGGACCGAAAGCCCCGATCCGCGAGGGTGTACACGTCGGAGCACTGGATCTCCGCGCAGGTGCGGACGCACTTGCCGCAGAGGATGCAGCGGTTCGGGTCCAGGGTGAAGAAAGGGTTGGAGTCGTCCACCGGGAACCCGGAGCGCTCGATCCCGCTGGGAACCTTTTCGAGCCCGTGCCGTGCCGCCAGTTCATGCAGACGGCAGGCCCCGCTGTGCTTGCAGTTGAAGCAGTCCGCGGGATGCTCCGCCAGGATCATCTCGAGCACCGCCCTCCGGAGCTCGAAGGCCGCCTCGGAATCCGTGCGCACCACCATCCCCTCCGAAACCCCAAGGGTGCAGGCGGTCGCGCATCCTGTACGTGAACCTTCCACCTCCACCATGCAGACCCGGCAGCCCCCGTAGCCCTCGAGCCCCTCGATGTGGCAGAGGGTAGGGATGTCGATTCCCACGCCCCGGGCGGCATCCAACACGGTCGTACCTTCGGGGACGGATACTGAAATTCCGTTCAAGGAGAAGACGATCATAGAAAAAATAGTATGTAGTGAAATACCAATTATATCAAGAATGAATCGAAGGGTCTCCGCCCGGGGCCGGATGCCCGAAGAACCAACGATCTTAGACCAAGAGGGCCGCCCTTGCCATGCCCGGGGTGACACACTATCTTTTTTTCATCCCTAGACCACGGGTAGTGTTACGAACCTTGTGACGACCGGGACCCGGGGGTTGTGGGGCCTTTTCCAGAGGGGACGCCGAACCAGCCCCAAAGGCTCCGGGTTCGGATGGAACAAGCTTCGTAACACTAGGAAGACCGAGAGGTGCGACGATGAGACCACGGAAATCCGCGGAACAGACCGTAGACACCCCCCTGTATTACGTCGCCGTGGGCGCCTCGGCGGGAGGCCTGGAAGCCATCGACGAGTTCTTCACGAACATGCCTACGGACACGGGCCTCGCCTTCATCGTGATCCAGCATCTCTCGCCGGACTACAAGAGCCTCATGGTGGAGCTCCTGTCCAAGAAAACCTCCATGCCCGTCCAACGAGCCGAGGACGGCCTTCAAGTCCTGCCCAACCGGGTCTACCTGATTCCGCCCCGGAAAAATTTGACTATTTTTCACGGAAAGCTCCTTCTGAGCGAGCAGGACCACAGCCGGGGGATCAACCTTCCCATCGACATCTTCCTGACCTCCCTCGCGGAGGACCAAGCGGAAAAGGCCATCGCGGTGATCCTGTCCGGGACGGGATCCGACGGCATGCGAGGGGTGCGAAAGGTCAAGGAAAACGGCGGCATGGTGATGGTCCAGGACGAGGACAGCGCGAAGTTCAACGGAATGCCCCGGGCCGCCATATCCACGGGGCTGCCGGACTTTATCCTAAAGCCCTCGGACATGCCCCGTCAGCTTTTGGGTTTCATAGCCCGGCCCTACGCTTCCCTTTCGGCTAGATCGGAAACCCTCCTTTCCGAGGAAGACGGCCTGACCCGCATCTTCGCCCTCCTGAGGGAACGATGCAAGGTGGATTTCACCTACTACAAGCCGAACACCGTGACCCGGCGCATCGAGCGCCGCATGACGGTAACCCAGTCGAACACCATCGGGGACTACGTCGCCTACCTGAACGGCAACCCCCTGGAGATCTCCGCCCTTTTCCGGGAGCTCCTGATCGGGGTCACCAGCTTTTTCCGGGATCCCCCGGCCTGGGAACGTCTTGCGTCCAAGGAACTGCCGGAGCTGATCCGCGCGGCGGAGGGGCGGGAACTCCGGTTTTGGGTTGCCGCCTGCTCCACGGGGGAAGAAGCCTACAGCCTGGCCATATCGGCCCGGGAGGTCATGGAGGAGCTCGGGATCCGGAGGGATGTCAAGATCTTCGCCACCGATATCGACAAGGACGCGATCCACTTCGCCGCGGCGGGTGTCTATCCCGAGAGCGTGGCCGCGGATCTATCCCCCCGCTACCTGGCCAAGTATTTCTTCAAGAAGGAGGACTCGTTCCAGATTTCCCGAGCCGTCCGGGAAATGGTGGTCTTCGCCCAGCATAACCTGATCAAGGACCCGCCGTTCACGAACATTGACTTGATCAGCTGCCGGAACATCCTGATCTACCTTCAGCCTAATCTACAGCGAAAAGTGCTGGATTACTTCAATTTTTCCTTGCTTCCCGGAGGGATCCTGTTCCTGGGCACCAGCGAAACCGCCGGCGAAGCGGCCGAATACTTCGATCTCGCGGACGCCAAGAACAAGATCTACCGATCCGCAGGCCGATCCCGGACTCCCTTGGAACCTCCCCAGGGCCCCTCGGTCACGGATACCCGGGCCCGGGAGATCCGGGACCGATTCGCCTCCGCCCGCCGATACTACCGAAGCCATGAAGAGGACAGGACTCTGGAACGCTTCCTGGAATCCATCACCCCCGACTACGTGCCCCTGGCCATCATCGTGAACGAGCTGATGGAGCCCCTCCACATCCTGGGTGATACGAACGGGTTCTTCAGACTGCCGTCCGGACGACCCACCGCGGACATTACCCGGATGGCTGTCAAGGAGCTCTCGATTCCCCTTTCCACGGGGATCCAGAAGGTGTTTCGGCAGGGTCAGGAACTCAAGTTCTCCAACCTCCATATCCCGAGCCTGGGAAAGACCATCGAACTTAAGATCCGGCTTTTGCCCGCAAAAAAGAGCCAGGAACCCCTGGCGGCGGTTCTCATATCGGAAACCCGCAAGGAATCCGCTCCGGATCGGGTCGGGACGGTGGTCGACTACGATCTATCCAAGGAAACCGAACAGCGCATCCGGGACCTCGAACAGGAACTCCAGTTCACCGGCGAAAACCTCCAGGCCACCATCGAGGAGCTGGAAACCGCCAACGAGGAACTCCAGGCCACGAACGAGGAGCTCCTGGCCAGCAACGAGGAGCTCCAATCCACCAATGAAGAGCTTCAGTCCACCAACGAGGAACTCTTCACCGTCAACGCGGAATACCATACCAAGATCCTGGAACTGACGGAGCTCCATAATGACCTGGAGAACCTGCTTTCCTCCAGCCACATCGGCCACCTTATCCTGGACGAAAACCTGGAGATCCGCCGATTCTCCTCCCAGATATCGAACATTTTCAAGCTTCTGGAGGCGGATATGGGTCGTCCGATCACCCACATTCCGCACTACCTGACGGGGGTGGATCCGGTGGAGATCATCCGGGAAGTCCAAAGGAATTCGCGGGAGCATATCCAGGAAGTCCGGACCTCCGACGGCCGCTGGTTCCTGATGCGCGTCCTGCCCTACAGCGTGGGCCCCGGCGCCTTTTCCGGCACCGTCCTATCCTTCACGGAGACCACCGAGGTTCGGCAAGCCCTAACGGCCCTAATGGATTCCGAACGAAGGTTCGCGGCCATCGTGGACAATTCCCCCGCCCTCAAGTGGATGTCCGGTGCGGACAAGAAGTGCTTTTGGTTCAACAGGACTTGGCTGGATTTCACCGGCCGCACCTTGGAACAGGAACTGGGAGACGGTTGGACCGAGGGGGTCCATCCGGAGGATAGGGACCGCTGTTTCTCCGAGTATTCCGCCGCCTTCGACGCGCGCCGCCCCTTCACTCTACGCTACCGGCTCCGTCGCCGGGACGGGGCCTATCGCCTCCTCGAGGACGTCGGGACACCTCGGTACGATGAGGACGGAACCTTCCTGGGTTATGTCGGCACCTGCCTGGATATACAGGAGCTGGAAGATTTGAAGGCCGCCCTGGCTGCCGCGGAAGACCGCATCCGGCTCCTGGAATCCGCCCGCCCCTCGAGCACCGGGGGCTGAACAAGACGGTTCGGACACGCCGGGGGATTCGGACAAGGCAGGATGTCCCGGCATTTCCTTGATTTCCTGTGCGGCGGGTATATACTTGTCACCGGCATCCCGAGAGGATGCCGTCAAAGGAGACAGGTTCATGAAAAAGTTCGCGTACCTCGGTTTGGCCCTGGGATTGGTCTTGATCGCGGCCTCCTGCTCGTCCGTCGCCAGCGGTGCCCTGAGCGGCGCCCTCGGCGCCGTGGTTCCCGGCGGCGGGGGCGGCGGGGGGGCCATCGCTTCCGCCGCGGCGCCCGTGGAATTCCAGTCCGGCGAGATCCTGGCGTCCGCGGATTCCCGCTCCATGTTCGATTCCTCCTTCCGGGTGGCCAAGATCCTGACCCCCGCCAGCGCCGCCACGAAGAACCAGGCGGAGGCCCTCTGGATCGCGGACGGCAAGAAGCAGTGGGTCAACTACGTGATCGGCAGCCGCAAGGCCACCAAGGCGGACTTCGTGATCGGCGCCCCGGTCTTCTACCTCAACGGCTGGGCGAACCATGACAAGATCTCCGCGGACGACTACCGCAAGGACGTCTGGAACTTGGGGAATATCACCTCCGTCGAGCTCCTGTACAAGAACCAGGTCGAGATCGACGGCGCGCCCTACTACATCGAATACCTGCGGGTGCCCACGGATCCGGTGAAGTAACGGCAAAGCCCTGCGCCGGGTTCGGAGATTCCGGCCCGGCGTCGGCATCCCGCAGCCGGCTCACCCGCGCAACGTAGCCGTTATGCGCAGGGGTTCCAGAAAGAGGTCCAGGCAGTCCAAAATGTCCCGGCAAACCATCCGGGCGGATGCGATGAGCTCGCCCGAGCATCCCTCGGGACCGACCACCGCGATGCCGAGAGCCGAGGCCCGGACCATTTCCACGTCGTTCCGGCCGTTCCCGACGGATGCGGTTTCGGTTTCTCCGAGTTCCCCGAGGAGCTTTCGTTTATCCCTCCCGTCCCGGATGAAGACGATCTCGACGGGAAGGCCCTCCAGCTGACCTCGGGCCTTCCCGAAGGTGTCCGCGGTCGCGACGACGACGCGGAGGCTCTGCGAAAGGGCCCGCAGGCGATCCGCGACCCCGTCCATCAGAATCCCGTCCCGGGACAGGGTTCCGGTATAATCAAGAAGTAGGTTTTGAATCCGAGTGTCCGGAAAACCGGGTATCCGGATCAAGATGCCGTTCCTGCTCGAAGTCATGGGTCCCCCTTCCGCGGTTCGCACTGGATCTAGACGTGTTCCATAGAGCAACGCCCCGTATCCCGCGTTCTAAGGGTAACCTTAGGCGCCGGAGAGACCATCCGCCCCGAGGCTGGGGCCATTATCTCCATGTCCCCGACGGTACGGCTGCAGGCCAAGACCTCCGGTAAGGGCCTCTTCTCCACCCTGGCCAGCGGAGCGGGCCTGGTATGCCGCTTCCAAGGTCCCGGCAAGGTCTGGATGCAGACCCGCAGCCTGGGAGCCTTGGCCCGCCTTCTGGCGCCTTTCCTCGGGAGCCAAAAACAAAGCCTTCGTCAAGGTCCGCGGCGCGGGATCAGGGTGCCGCGACACTCAGGAGGCGCAGGATCGAAGCCCTCCCGAGAAGCCCGGCCCGGAACAGAGTAACCCTGTTCCTTCCCGCGGCCTTGGAGGCGTAGAGCGCCTTGTCCGCGTCCTCGAAGAAGCCGCCAGCGTCCGGCCTCTCCCGGGCGTCCAGCATCCGAGCGCCCAGGCTTATCGTGATCGACAGCTCCTCCCCCTTGTAGCGGACCCTCATGCCCTGGACGGCCGCCCGGATGCGCTCCGCCACCTCCACCAGATGAGTCTCGTCGCATTCCACGATCAGGGCGGAGAACTCCTCCCCCCCGAACCGGGCGACGGTGTCCTCGGAACGGGTGGCGGCCCTTAGCACCCGTGCAAGGACCTGCAGCACCTCATCCCCCGCCAGGTGGCCATAGTTGTCGTTGAAACGCTTGAAGTGATCCACGTCCGCCAAGATAAGGCCGCCCCGGGATCCGTGGCGGGCGGAGCGGGCCAGCTCGTCCTCGACCCGGCGCATGAAGTAACCGTGGTTGAAGAGTCCGGTCTTGGCGTCGGTGACGGAACTCTCATGGTGCAGGCCGTTTTGTATTCCGATGGACAGGAATCGGGATAGCCGCTCCACGTACATGCGCTCGGAGGCCGAGTATTCCCCGCCTGCGATCTTGCCTCCCAGCAGGATGATTCCGTACACCCCTCCGATCCCGCGCATGGGCAGTATGAGGTCCGGTTCGTAGGACCGGAAATCCCGGTCGAACGCGTCCGTCCCGGCAAGGGCTTGGATCTCCGAAAAGGTCTTGGCTGCCGAATCCTCCAGGAAATATCCCTTCAGGATCCGGTAGTACCGGACGGGGACTTCCTCCTCGGTCGGATGCAGGGCGCGATAGCAGTATTGCCGCAATCGCCCTCCCCGGGGCGGTTCGATCAGGAAGGCCAGGAAGGCGGGAACGAAGCGATCCAGCAAACGGGAAATCACAAAATCCAGCATGTCCGACACTTCGGACCGGGTAAGTAGGCTGGAGGCGTCGTTCATCAGAATATCGAGTTCCCGGTTTTCCCTGCGGAGGGTTTCCAGGGTGCTCCGAGCCCCGGATGCTTCCAGGGCCTTGAAGAGATCGAGCGCACCGGCGGCGTCCGACGGGGCGCCTAGATCAGAACGATCCGCCATGTCCGGAATGTACCATATACGCCTGTGTGAGGCTACGGTTAATTCGGAATCGAGGGCTTTACATCCCCCCGGGGAACAACCAGAATTACCTCATGGACATTCGCTCCGAGTACGCCGTCTCCGAGATAGGCCGCACCCTGATCGGGCGACTCCTGCCGGGAACCGACCTGGTGCCCGGAATTCTTTCGATCTGCGCCGAATCCGGAATACGCTTCGGGTACGTGGCCTCCCTGATCGGAAGCCTCGAGCGGGTCCGGTTCATCTACGTGAACCGCTCGCCGCGATCCCGATCGGGCTTCGTGTTCACGAAACCCCGGGAACGCGGCGGCCCCCTCGAGATCCTGTCCGCCCAGGGAACCCTTGGGGAAGAGGAGGGCGGTTCGCCCTTCCTCCATCTCCACGCCCTCCTGTGCGACGAAAAAGACCGGATCTTCGGCGGTCACGTCCTGGAAACCGGCTGTCCCGTCCTGGCGACCGTCGAGGTGGTCATCCGGGAGACCCGGGGCATCCGGCTGATCCGTGGGCCGGACGAAGAAACCGGGGTAAGCCTCTTCCGGGTATCCAGCGGCTTCTAAGGTCCGCGCAAGCCTCCCAACGGCTCCCCTCGACCGGTTCCGGCCCGGGCTTGCCGGATCCTCATCCCGACGTCACTGAGCTATGTCCCGCTCGATGTACGCCGAGTAGTCCACCAGTTGCGGTTCGTAGACCCTGTCCATCAGGGGGCTGGAGATCAGGAAATCCGCGGTGGACCGGTTGCAGGCGATGGGAAGGTTGTACAACACGGCGATTCTCAGGAGAGCCTTTACGTCCACGTCGTGGGGATGCGGGGACATGGGGTCCCAGAAAAAGATTATGGCGTCCACCTCCCCCTCCGCGATCAGGGCGCCCAGCTGTTGATCCCCTCCCAGGGGGCCGGATTTCAGGCGGCGGATCGAGAAATCCTTTGGGTACGAACCGCCCGCCTTGCGCCGGATGGTCTCCTCCACCAGCCGCCCGGTCGTGCCCGTGCATACGAGGCGATGGCGCATCAGGGTATTCCAATTGTATTCCACCCACTCGACCATGTGCTTCTTCCGGTTGTCGTGGGCTACCAGGGCTATGCGTTTAACCTTGTCCATGTCCCGAGTATCCCCCTCCCCCGGAGCCGGTGTCAATCGAGCCGAAGGTATGCCGACGACGAGCTACGCGGGAAAATCCACCGTCACCTTCGTACCCCCCGCGGATTCGAACCTCGCGGCGCCCCCCAGCTGTTCGCTGAGGATACGGACCAGGGTGAGTCCGAAGCCCCGGGGGGCAGACGGATCAAGGTCGAGGGGCAGCCCGATGCCGTCATCCCGCACGGAGAAGACCGCTCGGCCTGCTCCAGGATCCAGGGAAATCTCGATCCGGCCCCTGGCTCGGCCTTGAAACGCGTACTTCATGGCGTTTGTCAGGAGCTCGTTGAGGATGATCCCCAAAGGAAAGAGTCTTTTCGCGTCCAGCGTGATGGGCGCAAGCCGTTTTTCGACGGTGACCGCGGCGGCGGTCGGAAACAGGCCGACCACCGAATCCGTGAGTTCCGTCAGGTAGCCGGGCACCGAGACGTCCCGGACGTTCTCGTGGGCGGAAAGCATCTTGGTGTAGAGTGTCTGCATGCTTCGAACCCGGCTCAAGGCCTCGTTCAAGGCGGATTGGGCCTCCGGACTCGTCACGTACCCCGCCTGCAGGGATAACAGGCTCGCAATGGAAGCTATATTGTTCTTGATCCGATGATGGGTTTCCCTGAGAAGGAGCTCCTTTTCCTCGAGTCCCCGCCTGAGCTCTTCCTCGGATCGTTTCAAGCGGCTTATGTCCGTATGTGTGCCGAACATAAGGGACGGCCGACCGGTCGAGTCCCGGGTCATGACCCGGCCCTGGTCCAGGATCCAGACCCAATGACCGTCCTTATGCCGCATCCGGAATTCGCATTCGTAGTTCTCCGACCGGCCGGATAGGCAGTCGGCCAACGCGGCCTCCGCTCGGGCCAGGTCGTCCGGATGCACCAGATTAGCCCAGGTGCCGTAGTCGTAGGGTGTGAGTTCCGCCAGGGTGTACCCCAGCATGGAAGCCCAAGTCTCGTTGAACTCGGTCCGGTTCGTGCGGACATCCCACTCCCAGGTTCCCAGGCCGGCCCCGTCGATGATGAACTGGAGCCGCTCCCGTTCGCGCGCGAGATCCCTTTCCGCAGAACCGCTCTCCATCATTCTAATAGACCCTTTCTCGAGCCCCGGAACGACCTCCGAACCCGGCTTCCCGAGGCGCAGGCCGGTGTCGCGCCCGGTTCGGCGCCCGGTTCGGCGCCCGGTTCGGCGCCCGGTTCGGCGCCCTCCACCTTGGACTATCGTACCGCCGATCGACCCTGTCAAGCGGACGGCTCCCTATTGACAGACTCGGTTAACATCGTTAACAATACGCACGCGCGGTGTTAACTATGTTAACATGGAGCCGGAAGGGAGAGCTCGGAATGGGAAACCCGTCGAACACGGACACCCGGACCCGGATACTGGACGCGGCGGAGGAGATAGCCCGTCGACAGGGACTGCATTCCCTCTCCATGCGGGCCATCGCGGAGCGGATCGGCCTTTCCGCCCCCGCGGCGTACCGGCATTTCCGGTCCAAGGACGAGATCGTCCGGGCCATGATCGAACGCGGATACGGACGCTTCGTACGGGGGCTCATGGCGGCCCGCCACGGCGCGAAGGGTCCGGAGGAGGTCCTGGCCGCCACAATCCGGTACTACCTTCGGTTCTGGATGCGGGACCGGACGGGGTTCATGCTCGCCTCGGAATGGGGCCGGCAGGAACCCTCCCTGACCGGATCCGCCGTGGAGGCCGGATCCTTCGGGGACGTCCCGGCCCTGGTCGCGGCCATCCTGGAAGGATCCCGGGACGCCGAGGAAGCGGCCTGGATCGGCCGCTGGGCCGCCGCGACGCTGTACGGGATGGCCCTCTCGCTGGTCCAGGAAGAGGAGGTTCCTCGGTCCCGGGAAAAAACGTTGGTGAACTCGGCCGCCGACTACCTGGTCGGGGCCGTACGGGCCGCCGCTTCGGGGCGGCTCAACGGGTCTGCCGGCGGGCTCTCGTAGCCTGAAGGAGCCCGAATCTATCGTGTCTGCGCGCCGGAACGGGCGCGGAAGGAGTACCGTATGAGATCGGAAGGAAGGCGGCGGGCCGTCCTGGCCGCCGCCGCGCTTGCCTTGGCCCTGGGGAGCTGCGCGTTCATGGGCGAGATCGACCGGATCGAGATCGTGGACCCCGACCTCTCCAAGGCGGCCGACGGGACCTGGACCGGGGAATGGAACACCACCCTGGTGAAAGCCCGGGTGTCGGTGGACACCTTGTCCCATGAAATCGCCGGGATCTCGATCCTCCGGCACGACTGCGGAAAAGGGAAACCCGCCGAAGCCGTCGTGGACCGGGTCATCGCGGCCCAGAGCCTCAAGGTGGACACGGTGAGCGGGGCCACCGGCAGCAGCCTGGTGATCCTCCGGGCGATCCAGGACGCCTTGGAGAAGGCCGTGGAAGCGGGGGAGGACGCGCCGTGAGCACCCCGATTCGACTCTTGATGGGAGCCGCCGTATCGGCCGCCGCTATTCTGGCCGTCCTCCGGTTCGGCGGGCTGGAACGCCGGGCCCGGGCGGACGTCGCCCGGGCCCGGATACTGGCTCCGGCCTTCGGCTACGCGAAAGGACCGGCCGCGGGGGATCCGGGGCCCGGAGCGGTCCCGGCCGGCGACGGCTGGGTGGTCACGCCCCTGGCCGCCCCGGGTACCCCGGTGACGGACGCGGACATCGACGTCCTGCCGGAGCCGGCCCGTCGATATTTCCGGCACGCGAACGTGGCCGGGAAATCCCGAATCGCCTCGTTTTCCGTGATCCTGGAGGGCCGGATCCGGAACGGCCCCGCCGATCCCTGGATGCCCCTGGTCATGCGGCAGTACAACCGCCTGGACAACCCCGCCCGGGTGGTCTTCCTGACCTCGACCAAGCCGCCCATGAACGGGATCGACTCCTTCCTGGAAGGCCGGGGCCGGATGCTCATCAAGGCCATGGACTTGATCAAGGTCGTGGACTCCCGGGGACCCGAGATGGCCGTCTCCGCCTTCGTAACCTTTCTGAACGACCTGACCCTCTGCCCCCTGGCCTACTTCAGCCTGCCCATCCTATGGCGGCAAGCCGGTCCGGACAGCGTGGAACTGTCGATAGCCCACGCGGGGATGACCGTCTCCGCGGTGATGACCGTGGACGCCGAAGGCCGCCCCGTGGACTGGAGATCCGAGGATCGCTACGCGGACGTGAAGGGCCGGAGCTTGAAGGACCGATGGTCCACCCCATTCGAGGGATCCAAGGAGATCGCGGGACTTCGAATCCCCGAGAAGGGGGCGGGAATCCACGACTACGACGGAAACCCGTACGTCTACGTGGAACTGGACCGAATCCACACCCTGGTCCTGGACGCCGAAAACCTGCCGGACCGTCCCTGACTCGGGCTTCGCGGCCGTACCCTCCCGTGTACGCGCCGCGGCCCGGCTGGAACGTCCCGCCCAAGGAGCGTAGTATAGGAGCATGCAACATTCATCGATGTCCGCACCCGACTCTTCCCGGCGAACGGCCGCCCGGGCACGCATACTCAAGATAGCCCTGTCGGAGGTCCTCCTGGCATCCTGCGGCCCGGGTCGTACGGCCCCGCCCCGGGATCCCGCGGCCCTGGCCGCCCGGGCCGCGGAGCTAAGCGCCCGGCTTTTTATCGCGGACGGGCACATCGACTACCCCGACCGGGCCAGCCCCTACGAGGACCTGACGATCGGGACCTCCGGCAACTTCGACGAGCCTCGGGCCCGGAAGGGCGGGCTGAACCTCGCCTTCCTGGCCGCCTATGTGCCCCCCGAGGATGAGGACGCCGGGACGGCTTTCGCCCGGGCGGAAGAGTGAGCCGTCTATCCTACACCGGATGAACCTGTGCCCGGAGAATCAAGGCGGCCTCCGCCGTTCTCCGAGATCAATTCACCTTCCTCTAACCCCATCCTCGCGGATCCCTCACGCGAATCCCGTATACAGGAGACATGCGAAGTCGAATCCTCGCGGCCCTCGTCCTGGCCGCCCTCGCCCTGGCCCCCGGACGAATCGCCTCCGCGCAGACCTCGAT
>JAAYUR010000113.1 GCA_012517645.1 Treponema sp. | reverse complement strand
TCCCAGAGGGCGTTGTCCTCGAAGTAACCCGGGCAGACCAGGGTTGACCGGGATCGAACACGGGGCAAGGCGCGGAGCTCGTCAAAATCCAAGGATAGGGGATTGTTCACCGCCCCCGTGACGGCCAGGCGCCAGGTCTTCAGGTCCAGCAGGACGGGGGTACCCGTCATATGGAGCCCCGAATCGGGGTCGAGCTCGGCGTAGCCGGGGATGAAGGCCGGCATCCCGGGCTGGACGGCGGGCGGAAGCTCGGACCGGGATCGGGCGGGGAGGTATTCGGGATCCGCGGAGGATGGGGCGGACGCTTTGGAAGGCGTCGGAGGGGAGGGCGGGCGGGGGTCGCAGTCTCCCAGGGTTATGATCGCGGCGGCGGCCAGGATGATCAGGTCGAATCGGCCCCGCCGGGTTCCGGATCCGCCCCCGGCCCGCCCATGGGCAGGCTCCGTGGTTGTTTCGAATCTCATCGCGGTCTCCTATCGGTCTTGGAACGGCCCTCCGGGACGGGCACGGACAGGAGGAGCCCCAGGGCGAAGCGCAGGGCGTCCTCGTCCCAGGACCCTTCCGCGGGGGTCAGGGCGAAGAGGGTCCAGGTTCTGCCGGCGTCCCGGCCCAGGCGCGTGAAATCCTTGAGCGGTACCCCGGAGTCCTTGACGGAGCGGATTACTCCGGGATCGGACTTGATGCCGAGCCCGGTTTCGATGAGGCACAGGCGCATTCGGCCGTACTCGAACCAGGCGGGGTACCCGAACAGTTTCCGTTTTTGCACGGGGAGGATCTGGGGAAGCGTCGCGTCCAGCCATCGCTCGCAGGACGGGTTCCAGGAAGGCATTCGGTCTCCTCGGGCGACTCTCAGTCTATGTACAAGATACTCATAGGGTAGTCTAATAAAAAAGTCAGAAATAACGGAGCCTGCATGGTAGACCCGAGCCCGGAGCGATCGGATCCGCGTCCCCGGGGGCCGGGATCCGCTTGGCAGGGATACCCCATCTGGTATACTGGAAGCCGAGCGCCCCTACGAAGTCAACCGCCAAGGAGCTTTCCGTGAAGAAATTGAAACCCTGGGTTCCCCGGGAATCGGTGGAGATCCTTCTCGGGCAACAGAGCCGGGCCTTTCTGGGAGTCACCGCCCTTCTAGGCCCCGCCTACGCCCGCTTTGTCCTTAGGCTGGCCCGGATCGGGGTGGAGGGAGAGGATCGCCTGATCGAGGAATACCGGAGGTCCGCCGCGGACGAGGGTCGCTTCATCCTGGCCTACCGCCATCCGGGAGACGCGGATCCCCACCTGGTGTTCCATGTGCTGACCAATTTGATCCGGGGCCGGGCCCCCGCCACGGAGCCCGACGGCCGGCCCGGGGCCTGGTACCCCTCGGGCACGGAGGTCCAGCTCTGGGCCAGCCCCCTGGTTCTCTGGGCTCTGCGGAACGCGGGGATCGTGCCCGTGCGGCACGGAGGGGTGGATCGAGCCGTCCTGGACTACCTTGTCCGCTCGGTGGCGGAGCGGCGCAGACCCATGGCCATCGCACCGGAGGGTATGGCCACCCTGAACGGAGGGATTCTGCCGGAACTGGATCCCGGAACCGCCCGGATCGCCCGTATGGCGGCGGAACGTCTGGCTTCCTCGGAAAAGCCCATGCCGGTCCGTATCCTTCCCCTGGCCATCGAGTACTCCTACGGCCGCACGACCAGCCTTGCCCGGCTCGGCCGTTTCCTGGATCGTCTGGAGACGCGGATCGGTCTGGATCGCCGAGGCGCCCGCAGGGCCGTGTCCGAGGAGGAGATCAAGGAGCGCCTTCTGGCGATCTGGGAGCGTCTGGTGTCCATAGCAGAGAAAGCCTTCGCCCGCTCCTGGGGCATTAAGCCGGCTCCGGCGGGAGCGGGCCTTGCGGAACGGCTGACCGGTTTGCTGGAGGCTTCGATCTCCCGGCTGGAGGCCTTCTACGGGGTCCCTCCCGCGGCCAGCTTGAAGGCGCGGATCCTGAACATCCGGGCGGAGTCCTTGCGTCGGGTCTTCTATTCCCGGCAGGAGTTTTCGGCCATGAGTCCCCTGGAGCTCGGGGCCGCCCGCCGGGGCTCCGCGGAATCGTACTTCCTGGACAAGATCTACATGACCGCGGCCCTGGGGCAGTTTTTGGATCCCGCCTACCTGGACGGGCGGCCCCATTTCGACCGCCTCGTGGAGACCGCCCAGAATCTCCACGATTTCGCGAATCGGCTCGAGGGCATGGAGCTCAAACACCGCTCCAAGTACTTCCTGAAAGACGCCCTGGTCATCGCGGGCGAGCCCGTGGAGGCGTCCCGCAGGCCCGGGGAGGGCAGGAAGGAGGCCGCGGAGCGGGTGGAGCGGGAGCTGGAGGAGGGCTTCCGGAAGCTGATTCGGCATTGACGGTGGACGGTGGTCGGTCCTCAGTGGTCAGTGAACGGAAATGAGACCGGTCCGCGGCTAAATTCAACGCTCATACGCAGTCGGCGGCGGCATTCTGTTACTACTTCCGTTTACTGTCCACCCTCGACTGTCCACGACAGTGTCCGCGAGGCGAACAGCCCCTCCAGGGAACGGAGGTACTCCTCCTTCGTGAACGCGGGCTTGAAGCCCCTCCGGATTTCCAAGGCCTTGGCGCCTCCGTCCCGGGCCAGGTCGAAGGCCGCCCGGGCCAGGATCCGGGCGGGCTCCCGAAAGGCCCGGACCGGATCCGAGACCTTGAAGTCCGGGCCGTGGATGGTGCCCGAGAAGCCCGCGTAGCCGAGCTGGCAGGTCGGCACCAGGGCGGCCACGTCCCCGATGTCGTCGCTGGCGAAGGAACGGTCCTTGAAGTCGATGTCCTTGTCCGCCAGGACCGTCCGTGCAGCGGTCCCGAGGACTTCCCCCAGGGCCGGGTCGGGCCGGAAGGGCATGTAACCCGGGGAGTTGTCGATCCGGACGCTCCCGCCCACCGCGACGGCCCCGGCCGCCAGTGCCCGGTCCACCTTGGCGTCGGCGTCCAGGATCGCGGGCCAGGAGGCACCCCGGACGTAGGTCTCCAGGACCGCTGTATCGGGCACGGTGTTCACCGTGGTCCCCCCGGACTTCATCACCGGGTGCACCCGGATGTGGTCGTCGTCCCGGAAGGTCTCCCTCTGGGCGTGGATGGCCAGCATGGCCAGGGAGGCGGCGTTCAGGGCGTTGATCCCCTTCTCGGGCCAGGCCCCGGCGTGGGCGCTTCGTCCCAGGAAGGTAGCCCGCTTGGCCAGGAAGCCGTTCAGGGTGCCGTTGACCGTGGCGACCCGGTCCGGGGAATCGGACATGGAGTGGTACTTGAGGGCGACGCAGGCGTCGTCCAGGGCGCCCAGGCGGATCATCTCCTGCTTGCCCGAGAGGAAGCGGACCTTCCCCTCGGCGCGGAGACCCAGGCGGTACTCCATCTCCAAAAACTCCTCCGCGGGGGTTCCCAGGAAGACCAGGCGGACCTTCTCCCGTTCCGGAACCCCCGCCTCCGCGAGGGCCCGGAAGACGGCCAGCATGACCGCCATCTGGGCGTGGTGCCCGCAGGAATGAGCCACCCCGCCTGCGGCGCCGGAGGTGAGGATGGCGTCCAGGTCCGCGATCAGGAAGATTCCGGGGGCGTCGGCGGGGCCGAGCTCGGCCCGGATCCCGGTCAGGGCGATCCCGGTCCGAATCCGGGCACCCGTGTCCCGGAGCGCCTTTTCCAGGACGGCGGCGGTGCGCGCCTCCCGGAATCCGAGCTCCGGGTGGGCGGCCAGGTCCGCCGCGAGGGCCTCCAGGGTGGCCGCGCCCCGGTCCAGGGCCGCCTCGACCGCGACAAAATCAGTATCTCCCGCCATCCCGGCCTCCTTCCCAAGCTTCGTGACACTACCCTAGTTCCGCGGGGAAACTTTTTCAACCCGCCGGGGACCCCCCGGCTTGTCCACCTTCGGCGCCGCAAAGCTTCCCCGATCGCCGTCGCCGCCCGGCCTGCGTCCCGGGCTAGGAATCCTGACAAATCGCTATTGATTTGTCCCGGGGGCATGGAATATGTTTATTCTTTCCGATAGAAGCGCGTGGCCGCGACCCGCGACGCTTTTTAGACGATGTAGGAGGTATTCCATGAAGCGTTGTACGCTGCCTGTGATCCTGATCCTTGCCCTGGCCTTCGCCCTTCCCGCGGCGGCCCAGACCACGAACGTATTCTTGCTTATTTCCGGATCCCGGTCAGGGCGATCCCGGTCCGAATCCGGGCACCCGTGTCCCGGAGCGCCTTTTCCAGGAC
>JAAYUR010000265.1 GCA_012517645.1 Treponema sp. | reverse complement strand
TAACGGATTGCCTGCCATGGATCCCTACCTTCCTAACGCCTGGACCGGCTCACCGGGACTCGATCTTTCCGCCCGCCTTGGCGATCTTCTCGGAGGCGGAGGCGGATACCTTGTCCACCACGAAGGTCAGGGCCTTCGTCAGCTCTCCGGAGCCGAGAACCTTGATCGGGGAACCCGCCTTGCTGACCAGTCCGCACTTGAGCAGGGTGACCGCGTCCACGGTGTCCCCGGCCTGGTACTTGGCCTCTATGGCGCCCAGGTTCACGACCTGGTATTCCTTCTTGAACGGATAGTTGGAGAACCCCCGGTGGGCCAGGCGCCGGTACAGGGGCATCTGGCCGCCCTCGAAGCCCGGGTAGGTCTTCCCGCCGGACCGGGACTTCTGCCCCTTGTTGCCCTTGCCGGCGGTTCCGCCCAGGCCCGAGCCCTGCCCGCGCCCGACGATCTTCTTGGCGTGGGTAGCCCCCTCGGGGCGGTGAAGGTTGAAGTCGCTCATCCTTCGATCTCCTTGACTTCCACGAGGTGCGCCACCGAGGCCACCATCCCGAGGATGGCGGGGGACGCTTCCTGGACCGTGGTGGAACTAATCTTCCGCAGGCCGAGGGACCGGACGGTGGCCCTCTTCTCGGGCTTCTGCCCGATCACGCTGCGGACGAGCTTGATCTGGATCTTCTTGGTTTCGGTCTTGTTCTTGGCCATCGCGTCAACCCCACATGTCCTTGATGGTCTTGCCGCGGTTCTTGGCCACGACCTTGGCGTCCATCATCTCCTCGATTCCTGCGAACACCGCGCGGACGACGTTGTTCGCGGTGCGGGCGCCCACGCTCTTGGCCAGGACGTCCGTGACGCCTCCGGCCTCCATGACGGCCCGGACGGCCCCTCCTGCGATGATCCCGGAACCGGGGCAGGCGGGCTTCATGATCACCTTGGAGGCCTTGTACTCGCCGACAAGGTCGTGCGGGAGGGTGCCGTTCTTGATCGGCAGGCGGACCATGGCCCGCTTGGCCTTGTCGATGCTCTTGCGGATGGCCTCGCTGACGTCCTTGGCCTTTCCGAATCCGTAGCCGACGTTGCCGGCCCGGTCGCCCACCACGGTGAGTGCGGAGAAGGAGAAGCGCCGGCCGCCCTTCACGACCTTGGCCGTGCGATTCAGCTTAACGAGCTTCTCGACGAAACCGTCGTTCCGGTCGCGGTCTCCCCTGTCCCTGTCTCTTCCTCTATTTTCCACGGTTTCCCCCTAGAACTCTATGCCGGCCTTGCGGGCCCCGTCGGCGATGGCTTTCACGATGCCGTGGTACTTGTAGCCGTTCCGGTCGAAGACTACGGCGCCGATCTGCTTGTCCTTGAGCCGCTTGCCGATCTCCTCCCCGAGCTTGGCGCCTCCCTCCACGTTGGCCTTGACGGCCTTGAGGGACTCCTCCAGGGTGGAGGCGGAGGCGAGGGTTTTCCCGGCCTGGTCGTCGATGACCTGGACGTACAGGTAGCGGTTGCTCTTGAAGACCGTCATCCGCGGGCGCTCCGGAGTGCCTTCCAGGTTCTTCCGGACATGCATCTTGCGCTGTTCGCGCCTTTGGAGTTTGGATTCCTGTTCCTTCGTGCTCATGTGGTGCCTGCCTTACTTCACGCCGGTCTTGCCGACCTTCTTGCGGACGGTCTCGGTCTCGTAGCGGATCCCCTTGCCCTTGTAGGGCTCGGGTTTCCGGAGGCTCCGGATCTCGCTGGCGAACTTGCCCACCAGCTGCCGGTCGTAGCCGGAGACGACGATCTTCTGGCCGTTCATCTCCACGGTCGCCGAAATTCCCTTGGGAAGACCGACCACCACGTCATTGGAATATCCGAGGGACAGGACCAGGATGTTGCCCTGCAGCTCGGCCTTGTACCCGACTCCGTTGATCAGGAGCGCCTTGGAGAAGCCCTGGGAAACGCCCTGGACCATGTTGTTCACCAGGTTGCGGTAGAGCCCGTGGAAGGCCCGGCTGGGTTTCTGGTCGTCCTTACGGGTGACCTCCACGATGTTGTCCTTGACGGCTACTTCCACGGAATCGTTGAAGTCCTGGGACAGCTTGCCCTTGGGGCCCTCGACGGTGACGGTCCGGTTCTGGACGCTCACCTTGACGCCCTGGGGTATCGTGATCGGCAGTTTTCCTATCCTCGACATGGCTATCCCCTCTTACCAGACCGTGCAGATCAGCTCGCCGCCGACCTTCTTCTCGGCGGCCTTCCGGCCCGTGGTCACGCCCTCGGACGTGGAGACGATGACCGTGCCGAATCCGTTGTGCACCCGGGGCAGGGTCTTGTACCCGGCGTACACCCGCCGGCCCGGCCTCGAAACCTTGTCCACTCCGTGGAGGACGGGATCGTTCTCCTCGTCGTACTTCAGGAAGATCCGGATGAAGTTCTGCCCTTCGTTCACGATCTTCTTGAAGTTCTTGATGTACCCTTCGGTCTTCAGGATCTTGACGATCTCGAGCTTGATTTTGGAGGTCGGGATGTCGACCTTCTCGTGGCGAGCGGAGCTCGCGTTGCGGATCTTCGTCAGCATATCGGCAATGGGGTCCGAAACGCTCATGCCTTCCTCCTACCAGCTCGACTTGACCACGCCCGGAATCATGCCTTTGCTGGCAAGGTCCCGGAAACATAGACGGCACATATCGAACTTGCGCATATATCCGCGCGGGCGGCCGCAGATCTTGCAGCGGCGCACCAGTCGCGTGCTGAACTTCGGCTTCTTGAGAGCCTTCAGTATCATCGCTTTCCTAGCCATCTGACTTCCTCCTACTTCCGGAAGGGCATGCCCATGCGCCCCAGGAGGCTCTTGGCTTCCTTGTCGGACCGGGCGGTAGTGACGATGGCGACGTTCAGTCCCATGATCTTCTCTATCTTGTCGAAGTCGATCTCCGGAAAGATGATCTGCTCCGTGAGCCCGATGGCGTAGTTCCCGTGCCCGTCGAAGGCGTTGGGGTTCACCCCCCGGAAGTCCTTGACCCGCGGGAGGGCCACGTTCATGAACCGGTCCAGGAACTCCCACATCTGGGCGCCCCGGAGGGTCACCCGGCAGCCGATCTCCTGGCCCTGGCGGATCTTGAAGGTGGCGATGGACGTGCGGGCCTTGGTCTTGACGGCCTTCTGCCCGGTGATGTGCCCCAGGTCCTCGACGGCGGCGTCCAGGATCTTCTTGTTCTCCTTGGCCTCGCCGACGCCCATGGACACCACGACCTTCACGAGGCGGGGAATCTGCATGGCGGAGGAGTAGCCGAACTCCTCCTTGAGCTCCGGCGCGACCTTTTCCTGGTAGAGCTTCTTCAGCCGGGGCACGTAGTTCTTCTTCTCAGCCATAGTTACAGAGCCTCCCCGCACTTGCGGCAGACCCGCGCCTTGGTCTCTCCGGCGATCTTGTACCCGATGCGGGTGGGTCCGCATTTCTTGCAGACGATCATCAGGTTGGAGACCTGGAGCGGGGCCTCGATCTCCACGATGCCGCCGCGGTCGTTCTGGTTCCTCTTGCGCATCGCCTTCTTGACCATGTTGACCCCCGCCACGATGGCGCGGCCCTTGTCCCGGTCGATGCGCACGATCTTGCCCTGCTTGCCCCGGTCCTTGCCGGAGATGACCTGCACGAGGTCGTCCTTTCGGAGTTTGATCTTCGTGTTGTTCTCCATCATCCTGATCTCCTAGAGGACCTCGGGGGCGAGCGAGACGATCTTCATGAAGTCCTTCTCCCGGAGCTCCCGGGCCACGGGACCGAAGATGCGCTTTCCCTTGGGGTTCTTGTTCGCGTCGACGAGCACGCAGGCGTTGTCGTCGAACCGGATATAGGTCCCGTCGGGACGGCGGTATTCCTTGTGCGTGCGCACGATGACCGCCTTCTCGATGGTTCCCTTCTTGACGGCGGAGTTGGGGATCGTCGTACGCACGGCCACGACGACGATGTCGCCGACTCCGGCGTAGCGGCGCTTGGACCCGCCGAGCACCTTGATGCACTTGACCGTCTTGGCGCCCGAGTTGTCCGCCACGTTCAGCATGGATTCAACCTGGATCATAGCGTGTCCCTACCCTCGCCTTACTTCGCCCGCTCGAGGATTTCGACCAGCCGCCATCGCTTGTCACGGCTGAGGGGCCGGGACTCGATCACGCGGACGGTATCGCCGATATGGGCCTCGTTGTTCTCGTCATGGGCCTTGAAGCGCTTGGAGCTCTTCACGTATTTCTTGTAAAGAGGATGCAGCTTCCTCGTGACGACCTCGACCACGATGGTCTTGTCCATCTTGTCGCTGGCCACGATCCCGGTCAGGGTCTGCTTGCCCTTCCTGACGTTCTGTACGACCTGTTCCACGTTCTTCTCCTCGCCTTAGGCCCGGGCCGCTTCGGACTCGTGCTGATGGATCAGCGTATTGAGCCGGGCGATCTGTCGGCGCATGTTCCGTTTCTCCAGGGGGTTTTCGACATGGCCGATCACCATCCTGAAGCGAATGTCCATGTACTTCTTCCGGAGTTCCTCGCGCTTGACCAGGAGCTCCTCGTACTTCAATTC
>JAAYUR010000153.1 GCA_012517645.1 Treponema sp. | reverse complement strand
TTCCCAGAGAAGCATTTCACGCATGGAAAAGAACATCTGCTTGAACCCGAACTCCGCGGCTCGGGCGGGGTCGGGATGACCTTCCGCCCGGAGGCGCGCGACGACCAGGTCCTGCAGGCGAGGATAGAGGGTTTCCCAGGCTCGGCGTTCCCGTGAGCGGAAACGTTCGTCCCCGTGGATACGCGCTTTCATGTTGAGGGAGCGAAGGAGACCCCGGTCACGGTCATACAGCCGGACGAGGAGTTCGACGACCTCGGTGACGATTCGCTCAAGGGTGCCTTCGGTCCAGTCCCTCGATCCGAGTTTTTCGACAAACGCGGATTCAAACCCCTCCAGAAAGCGTTCATCCAGGGCGTCCAATAGGGCGTCCTTGTCGGGGAATCGGCCATAGAACGCTCCGACGGACGTGGAAGCCTTCCGGACGATTTCTGCAACCGAGAGCTCCTCGAAATTCTTGGTCTCAAGAATTGCCGATGCCGCGTCCAGGATCCTGTCCAAGGTCTGTCGACTGCGCTCCTGTTTGGGGGCGCGCATGGTGGCTTTCTTCAGCATCCGGTCACTCCGAGGGTTATGAAGATTGCGGATCAATCCAATTTCAAAAGTCGGTCACTTTTGATATTGGCTTTGCGATTGGGCGCAGCGGTTGCGTTTCAACCGCTGCGAGCAATCGCGGATTTCAAGGCAGCTTTTTCAAAACTCCCTGAGTTT
Organism: Treponema sp.; assembly: GCA_012517645.1. GTDB lineage: Bacteria > Spirochaetota > Spirochaetia > Treponematales > UBA12059 > JAAYUR01. The sequence continues at coordinate 2,185 of JAAYUR010000153.1, read as the reverse complement.
TAAAAAAGCCTCGATCGAATCCTAATTCCCCTCGACTAAAGCCGCCAGGGTCTCGTAGACAACCCGGGTCCCCAAGCCCAGGTTGTCCAGGGATATGCGTTCGTCGATTCCGTGGAACCGGTCCAATTCCCCGGGGTCCAGGATGGCCGGGAAGAGGCCGTAGCACTGGACACCTTTCCGCCGGAAGTGGCAGGAATCGGTCGTACCCGGAGTCAACATCGGTGCGGTGACCGATCCGGGCGCACACCGGGACAGGGTTTCGGACAGTGTTCGGTAGAACTCGGTATCCGTTCTTGAGGGTGCCCCGGGGGTGGGGGATTGTATCGGCTCCACCCGGACCCGGTCGTCCCCGATGATCCGATCGAGACGGTCCAGGAATTCCCCGGGATCCTGGTCCGGCAGGAGGCGTATGTCCAAGACGGCCTGCGCCTTGTCGGGGATGATGTTCTCCTTCTCGCCCGCCTCCAGGACGGTCACGCTGATCGTGTCCCGAAGCATTGCAGAGATGGTCGGGTTCGCCGCCAAAGCGGGCCGGGCGATCCGGAAGGCCAGGGGGTTCCCGAGGGCGGACGCCACCAAGGACTTGGGAAAGGGCATCACCCGGGCTGCCCCGGCGAACATATCACGTACTACAGGGTGCAGGCGATACCAGGAGTTGATCTTCAGAATCCGATCCAAGGCGCGTACAAGGGTTTCCGCGGCGTTGTCTCCCCGGGGAATACCCGAATGTCCCGGGGTGCCCCGAGCGGTGACGCGGAGCCAGAGATCCTGTTTTTCCGCCACCGCCGAGAGGAACACGGTTCCGGGGCCGAAGAGGTCCCGCATTCCGAACCCGCCTTCGTCCCAGAGGTATTCCGCCTGGATCTTGTCCCAATGATTCTCGATCAGCCACTGAGCGCCGAATCTTCCGCCCTTCTCCTCGTCCGCGGCGGCAAAAAAGATCACGTCTCGGGTTCTTCGAGGGTTCAGCCGGTTCAACAAGTCCATTGCCAGGATCTGCATGACCGCCATGCCCTTCATGTCGATGGCCCCGCGTCCGTACACGAAGCCGCCCGATATATCCCCGGAGAAGGGATCCCGGGACCAGTCCCGGGGATCCGCGGCCACCACATCCATGTGGTTATAAAGAACGATTCCGCGCTTGGTTCCGTCTCCCGGCAGGCGGCTGATAAGGTTCATTCGCTTGGGCGCGGATTCGTACAGCTCGGATGTAAGGCCCCTCTCCTCCAGGGCCCGGGCAAGGTAAGCCGCCGCCTCGGACTCATCCCCCGGGGGATTCAGGGACCGGATCTTCAAGTAGCCGGATAAAAGCCGGCCCGCTTCCTCGGAAACGCTTTTCCAGTCGATCATGTTAAAGTCACCCCTAGACCAGGCCGCTCGGACACCGTGGCCTGAAGATTTTGCGCATCCGCGTCGAAACCCGAGGCAGGATCATTGGCAATGAACAAGGGACCGATGACTTCCGCGGCCTCGATATTCCTTCGAGAAAGGGCTAGATGGAGTCCCGCGGAGCTTCCGATGGAACTCTCTCCCATGGAGCCCAGGATGCAGCGGATCCCCGCGGCCTCGGCGATCGCAAGCATGCGGAGAGCCTGACCGATACCACCGCATTTCATGAGCTTGATATTGATCATGTCCGCCGCGTCGGCCCGGACGATACGCAGCAGGTCTCCGGGGTTGTGGCAACTCTCGTCGGCCATGATGGGGGTGTCCACCGCGGCGCGGAGCTCCGCGAGACCTTCGATGTCCGAGGCGGCGACGGGCTGCTCGATCCAGTCCACGTCGGAACAATCGACGGATTTGATCGCTCGCAAAGCCGTGCTCGCGTCCTTCCACCCCTGGTTGACGTCCAGCCGGAGCCGGGTACCAGGCCGAGCCGCTTCGCGAACCGCCAGGATCCTCTTGACATCCGTCTCGGGGTCCGATCCCAGCTTGACCTTCAAGATCTTGCAGCCCCGGGCGGCGAAATCCGATGCCAGGGCGGCCATGGTTGAGGGGCTGTCCAAAGGGATGACGGGATAGAGATTCACCCTGTCACGGATCCGGCCTCCGATCATGCGGTACACGGGAAGCCCCGCCGCCTTGCCCGCCAAATCCCTTAGAGCCATATCCACCGCCGCGGACGCGGAAGGATACTCCGGAAAGGCTTCGAGACAGTGCTCCACCGCGGATTCGACATCGAAGG
>JAAYUR010000237.1 GCA_012517645.1 Treponema sp. | reverse complement strand
GGGAGGGGATCTTGCCTTCCCGAACGAGCTTGTAGAGCGTCGACTTCGGTATTTTCAGGTAGGCGGCCAACTCTTCGATGGTCAGTACGTCACCTGGTTTTTCATCCATCAAGCGCACCTCTCTGGTCTCAAGGCAAAGTTCGACCCAGCATGCCTCATATCAAGCACATAATTTACAGTTATTGACAGTTGCTGTCAAGCGCTTTTGGGATCATAGAGGGGAAAATCAGCGCCAGATTCCGCCGGTTAGCTCCTTGACGCTCCCGGTCCAGCGATCCCCCACCACATAGAGCCAGGCCGGGGGCAGGGTTCCGTTTGCCCGGACGGAGACCAGAACACGGCGGTAGAGGCAGGGAATCCCTTGGTGCCGAAGCACGAATAACTATGTTCGCCATTTCGTTCTCCTTTTCGGATAAAGATAATGAGTTCCAGGTTTACCCGGGAGGGCCGCGGCCGACGGCCGGACCCTCCCATGGCGTTCAGTCCGGACGAGCATCAAGTCCGAGCCCCTTCAGGATCTCCCGGGATGTCTTCCGGACCAGCTCCGCCTGGGCAAGGCCCGGCCCGGGTCCGGCTTCATCGTTTCCGTCTTGCTGGACCTGCCTGACGAACTCCACGGGCAGAGGAGGTGGGATCATCCAGGTCGTCCGGACGGCTCCCTCCGAATCCTCGAAGCTCACCGTCTTCAGGGACAGTTCCATGCCGCCCGGGTACACGAAGGGCGTCATCGGGACGCCCGGCCCGGGCTCTTCCGCCCGCGGAAGGAAGCCTCCCTTCGCCAAGGCGGCGCAGAGGTCGGGCAGCCCCGCGAACGGGACCGAGACGAAGACCGCGTAGGCCGGGGCGCGCATCCGCCAGACCTCGCTTCCGTCCTCGGCCTCTTCCTTGGCGAGGTAGTCCGCGGGCAGGATGCCCGTCTGCCCGATCACCTCGAGACCCAGGTCGACCGGATCCGCCGCGGGCTCCCCGTCCCCGCCCTCCGAGCAGTCGATCACGCGGAGGGTGAGTTCGGCGAAGGCGAAGAACGGGAAGCCCCGCAGTCCCTTCCGGGCCAGGTCCGCCAGGAACCGGGTCAGGTTCTCGAGGAGCGCGCAGTGGACGGGCAGGGCGAGGATACGGAAGGCCCCGTCGGGGAAGCACACCATGCTGTGCATCCTGTCGTCCCAGGGCACGTACCGGAGGCGGTAGCGCTCCGAAAGGAAGCCGGCCGCCTCCCGGTCCAGGACCGGCTGGAAGCCCGAGCCGAGGACCGTCTGGACGGCCCGGTCCAGGCCGAATCGCGCGGGCATCCGGCACCATCCCGCGGACTCGCCCCGGACGGTCTGTTCCACCTGGTACACGTTCGGGGCGCGGAAGTATCGGCACCGGAGCCGGACGTCCGGCATCGCTCCTTTCCAGACCGCGGTCCAGCCGTCCTCCTCCAGGGCGAATCCCTCCTCGTCCAGGAAGCCAAGGACGAACCGCTCCGGCAGGTCCTTGCGGCTCCGGACGAGTTCCGGCCGGACGTCCCGGGCGCGCACGGCGTTCTCGCTCCCCGGGCACCGGGCGACCGGGAACCGGGGCGGCAGCCCCGTCGGCATCAGCGGTTCCATACCAGGTCTCCGAGGGCCTCGACCCGGCGGCTGTCCGGGATCCAGGGTGGGCTTTCGAAGCGGAATCGGTACTTAGGGACGGAGACTTCGGACGGGAGCATGGGAATGCGGACGGCCATGGCGGCCTCCCCTTTAGCGGCCGGCTGGACGCCGGCGCAGGTCTCCCGCCCCTACGGGCGGCAGTTTCCGGCGTATGGCCGGTCGGCCCCGCAAGCAAGGATCAAATCGGGCCGAACCGCGTGAGCGGCCGATCGAGGGGAGGTATACGAACTCGC
>JAAYUR010000460.1 GCA_012517645.1 Treponema sp. | reverse complement strand
TCCATGCTCCAGATCGTGCGGACCTCCCGGAGGCTTGTCCCGTCCAGGACCGCCCGGGCCAGGGCCGTGCCGGCGCCTCCGGGCCCCGGTTGGGAATACGTGAAAAAGACCGTCCTATCCGAAGCGAAGGAAGGGCTCAGGGCGATATCGAGCAGTCCTCCCTGCCCCGAGGCGCTGACCGCCGGGATTCCCGCGACGGGTTCGGCCCGGCCGTCCTTGATCCGCAGGAGCCGTCCGGCCCGCTCGGTGATCAGCATTCCCCCGTCCGGGAGGAATGCGAGAGCCCAGGGGTAGTCCAACCGGTCCAGGACCCTCACCAGCCGGAAGGAATGCTCCCGGCTTCGGAAGACCCCGACGGCTCCGCCCCCGGACTGGGCCGCCGCGGGCTGCGGGACGAGGATCAGTGCGGCGGCCAGGAGGGCCAGGGCGAAGGGTTCGGAAACCCGAAAACCTAGGATGAATCCCCCGGATCGGGTTCGGGCGGACCAGTACGGGTTCGATCGGTATTCGGACATGGCCTGCCTCCGGCGGTTTTATTACTAATATAGTAATTTATACGCCGAATGGTTACAGACCGGGGGAAACCTCCGCCCATCAAAGCTCCAGGCCCAGGAGAAACCGTATGCGGGAGTTCATATAGGGCTCCACGGAGAACAGCTCCAGGGGTCGGAAGGCGTCCCGGGCGTAGGCCACCCCGACCATAGGCCGCCGCTCCCCGATCGGGAAGCTCAGGGTCAGGGAACCCTCCAGGGTTCCCGAGGTGTTCGGCGCCAGGCTGAGGTCGAAGGTGAGGGGGGACTGGGCCGAGACGGATCCCGCCCAGACCGCCAGAACCAGCAAGACCGCGAGAGTCCTGCGCGGACGAACGGAAACGACGATCATGAAGACCCCCCCTCGTCCGCGTTTACGGACTTTCTCGCGCTCCGCGCCTGGCGCTCGATCAGGGCCGCGACCATTCCGAGCCTCGAAGGCCGCAGGATGTAGTACCCCTGCATGGCGCCGCATTTCCTGCGGGCGAAGTACTGCCACTGCTCGCGGGTCTCGATTCCCTCCGCGATGGTGTCCATCTGGAGGTTCCGGGCCAGGTTCAGGATGGCGTTCACGACCTTCTGGTTTTGGGGCTCCGCCAGCTGGGTGACGAAGGAGATGTCGATCTTGAGGGCGTCCACGGGAAGCCGGGACAGGTAGGCCAGGGAGGAATACCCGGTTCCGAAATCGTCGACCATGAACCGGATACCCGGCAGGAGCCGCTTGATCTCCTTGATCCTCTCGATCGCGTCCTGGGTGTTCTTCATGACCGCGGTCTCGGTGACTTCGATGCACAGAGCTCCGGGCGGCAGTCCGGACCTTCGGACGATGTCCGCGAGGGTCGGTACCAGGTTCGCCTGGTCGAAGTGGCGGCCCGAAAGGTTTACGGATACGAAGACGTCCGAATAACCCCGGGCATGGAGTTTCCGGGTGTCGTAGCACGCCTTGCGGAGGGCCCACTCCCCCAGGGCGATGACGGTTCCGTTCGCCTCCGCCAGGGGGATAAACTCCGAGGGGGGG
>JAAYUR010000456.1 GCA_012517645.1 Treponema sp. | reverse complement strand
GGCCTCTGTGCACAGGAGCTGGGTGATCGTGAAGCAGTCGTGGACCTCAACGGCCCGGAGGTCCTTTGCGCTTATGCCCGCCTCCTTGTAGGCCGCCTGGACGGCCCTCTTGGCGGCGATCAGGTCGTACATGTTGACCCGGTCCTTGATGGCCATGCGCTCCGTTGTATGGCCGATCCCCGCGATCTCCACCGCCGGGCCGGCCCGCCGTTTGGCCTCCTCCGTGGGACTGAGGACCAGGGCGGCGGCGCCGTCGGTCACTAGTGAGCAGTCGTGGAGACGCAGGGGCTCGGCGATCATGGGATTCTTCTCGTCCGGAAGAGCCAGAATGTTGGCCGCCGTATGCAGGCCCAGCTTGTCCGAGGGGCCGCCCTTGCCGAAGTGGGCCAGGGGGTTCTCCAGGCCGTTCTTGTAGCACAGGGCCGCGACGGCCGCCAGGATTTTCCGGAGCTTTTCCGGGGAAAGTCCGTACTGCTTGGCGTATCCCTTGGCGTACTCCGCGAAGAGCCCGGGGAAGGTCATCCCGACTCCGCCCTCGGTGGGCCAGTAGGAAGCCCCGGCCAAGGCGTGGGTGACGCCGGCGGTCTTGAGGAGGTTCATCTTCTCCACTCCGACCACCAGCACGTTCCGGAAGCGTCCGCTTTCGATGGCGTACAGGGCGTTGTAGAGGGCCATGGATGAGCTCGCGCAGGCTCCTTCCACCCGCTGGGTGGGCTTGAACCTAAGAGCGTCCGGGAAGGAATCGAGGACGATCGGACCCAGGTGATCCTGGCTGGTGAAGAGGCCGGGAGCGAAGGACCCCACCCAGACTCCGTCGATCTGGGCCGGATCCAGACCCGCGTCCTTCACGGCACCCTGCGCCGCCTCTGCGATCAGCTCGTAGATCGAGCAGGTGTCCGTGATCTCCCCCGTCTCTTTGTTCTTGTTGACGAAGGAACCGAATTTCGTGTTATAGGCGCCGACGATCGAGACCTTGCTCATATCCGCCTCCATGTTGGGTTGTCCGTGGTCAATGACCATGGTCATTGGTTACGGTCATTTTACCGTATCCCGGGTTTTGGTATCTGTCAACATTTTTTTTGAAATCGTCGGTTTTCGATGACCAGAGTCAATAATAATTTATCGTTCCAAGGAAAAAGCCGGGGTGGAGGAAGGTATGTAGATAAATAATTATCCGGTTAACCCGGCCGAAGGAGCTTCAGGAGGTCTTGGTTACGGAATTGTCGTCGCCCTTGGCCATCAAGGCGGGGCACACGATGATCTTGCAGAACTCGACGCCGTCCTTTACAAGGTCGAAGGAATTGTTGGAGATAGCCCAGTCCAGGAAGACCGCCCGGTGCGCCCGGGTGAACAGCAGGGCGAGTCGGTCCGCGGACACGTCGGTCCGGAAAATTCCCTCCCGCTGTCCCTCCTCGATGATCCCTCGGATGAGGCCGTGGAGGTAGCGGTTCGTGTCGATCAGGATCTTCTCCGTGCTGGGTTCGATGATGTTGTTGGAATAGAGGATCTTGAGCATCTCGAGACCCACCTGGTCTCGGACGTACTTCATCTGGGCCCTGTTGAAGGCGTAAATCTTCTCCAGGGCGTTCGGGTATCGGGACAGGGTCTTCTCGAAACGCTTGTAGTAGTCGTCGATGGCACGGAATTCTTCGATGATTATGTCGCTCTTGGTCCGGAAGTATGTATAGAAGCTGCCTTTTGCGGTGCCCGCCCGTTGGGCGATCTCCTCTATGGTGACCTCGTTATAGCCTTTT